>NZ_CP025806.1 GCF_003352085.1 Sulfitobacter sp. SK012 | reverse complement strand
TAGCGGCGCCCCCATGCCAGCTGGATTGTCTGTTCAAGTTCATCACCAACGCTGTCGATGCTGGATAAGGCACGGTCAATTGTCTTTCGAATGAACTGACCGGGGTCCACTTCATAGACGGTTTGCTGGGTCATTCCTGCATCTGATACGGCGGTCGACTTTAACATCGGTTCTGTCATGACTTGCCCCGCAAGAATTGACCTCAAATATCCGGCCATCTGGGTTTGCGGGCCGTCCGAGGGCTCATACCGCGTGATAAGGAACTTGACGAAATCCCAGGTGACTTTTCGTCCAATCGCTTCTTCGACCGCCTTGATTGTTTCTGACGCTAGCTTGAGGAACTGCGACATGGATGCGATGTCAAGCATACCTGGGACAACAGTGACGAGCAGGCCTGTCGATGCGGCTAAGGCCGTCAAAGTGAGAAACCCCAATTGCGGAGGGCAATCGATTAGTACGATGTCGTAGTCGGCTTCCACTTCTTCTAGAGCCGCAGAAAGTCGTTCTGCAAAAATCGGTTGTACTCGTCGAGCGAGTGCGTTCGCCGTTTCAGTTTCGTACTCAGACAGCATCAGACCCGCTGGAACCATGTCTAGCTTGTGGAAATAAGTTTTCTGAATGACTTGGCTGAGGGGAATCTGATCCTCATACCGCAGAGCGTCGTAGATAGTGCCGCCTTCGGCAAATTCGAGCTCAGGCCGAAAGCCAAAAAAGGTTGTCAGACTGGCCTGTGGATCTAAATCCAAGACGAGTACGCGGTAGCCGCGTAAGGCATAGCGCTGCGCAAGATGAATAGTAGCGGTTGTTTTGGGACGATCCACCTTTGAAATTCACGACTGATATTACCTGTAGGCGGTCGCCTTCGCGGCGGCCGGGTAGGTAAGAATCGGCATTTTTCCCAGTTCGAGCCAAGATATTTCGCAGGTCATCGACTTCTTCAGCCGTATAGAACCTGTGACCACGACCATCAGTAAAGACCTCCGGAAAGCTACCGTCTTTGTGACGATTACGCAGATTGGATGTGCTGACGCGGAGCAAACCAGCAACTTCCGTTGAGCTAAAGCGCCTGAGGAACTTTCGCTCTTCGGGCTGGAAAGCTATCTTCATCTGCCGGTCAAGAGACTCGGCAAGGTTGTCTGCAAAGGCTCCGATATCAGAAGAACCTATCCCTTGCGCATAACCTGTGTTCTGTTCATTCATCTACTGCTGCCTGTCATGGCCTTTGCTAAGGCTCTTCGCTCTTCTGACGCCCATAGGCACGTCTGACGCACTTTGTCGTCAAAATGGGAATGCCATGAAAGAGTGAGTCCGGCAAGAAAAATCTATATGTAGTGCAATAGTTATCCACAGTACCAATCAAGCCTGCGCATAAGCATATCCTTAATATATTGATAAATATGAGTATTATTATCTTTTTCTCGAATTTCCCATCGAAGACGCGTCTCTTTGGATAGGCTACGGCTGCAACTGGCAATTTTTTCCTTCGGTTATGATTCTTCGGGGTATTTCTATGACGAGCGCTAAATTGTGGACGGAAATGACTCGCAACAGGTTCCAACGGCAGTCGTCTTTGAGGCTAGATTCTAACTTTCTCGCATCTCAAGTGCGCGAAAGTTAGAATATCTTGGTCAGGTCGTGGAAGGAACATCAAGAAGTTAACTTGACCAAATGGTGGATTTTAATTTCGAACCAAATCCCTCAATTAGAGCCGCTTGTTCATAGCTAAAGCCCTGCCGCCTTGGTCAGATTCACACGAAACCGGTCACGCCGCCGCTGGTAACGGCGTGTCATCTCTGCTGAAGCGTGGCCGAGATGCTTCTGCACATACCGCTCATCCACCTCGGCGGAACTGGCAAGGCCGGCGCGCAAGGAATGGCCAGAGAACAATGCCAAACACTCTGCCTCGGGCAAATCACCACGGATCCCTGCGTCCAACACCGTTCGCTTGATCAGTCGGGCAACGTGCTTGTCGGACAGCCGCGCGCCCATCGCTTTCAGGTCGTCTCTGGCGACACGCTGGAACACGGGCCCAAAGTCGATTTTGGAAAAGTGCAGCCATTGCTCTAAAGCGCGTACCGGGCAGCTTTGATCTTTCGAGCCGCGGCCGATTTCAACTTCGCGCCAGCCAGTCTTGGCATTGAGCGTGAGCAGGGCGCCTTTTTCTTCAATGTCGATCCAGCCGCCGCTATCGGGCGTGTCGTCCTTATGAACATCCAGGCTGACAATCTCGGAGCGACGGAGACCGCCCGTATATCCAATCAGCAGAATGGCCCGATCCCGGAGGTCTCTCAACCCAAACCCAAGCGTTGCCACCATGTCGAGGATGTCTTCGGCAAGGATGGCCTCCTTCTGCACCGGCGGTCGGGCGTGTTTGCGTTTAATCCCGGCCAAGACAGTGGCTATATGTCGGTTCTTGCGATCAAGGGTGAAGCCGCGTTGGGTGTAGTTCCAGCCGAGGCCTGAGAGTCGACGATCTATGGTAGACACGGACAGGGCAGGGGCCTTCCCAGTAGGAGCAGCCAGATCCGCAAGATAAAGTCCGATCATCTCGGGCGAGGGGGGCAGGGGGTCAGCCCCGCCCTGGTCGTACCAGCCTTTCATCCTGCACCAACGAGAGAAGTGTGCCCAGTCTTTCGCATAGGCCTTTAGCGTGTTCTCTGAGGCTGCTTGCTTGGCATAGTCGCGGGCTGTCTCAACCAGCCGATCGAGTGTGCCGGACCCAGCCACAAAGGTGGGGAGGCTTAAAGCCTCACCGGACAACGGGTCTCTCTCGCTGTCCTCGTTAGGGGAGGGCGCGTTTGTTGGGTCTAAGGGCGATTTCTCGTAGTTTTCTGACTGTCGTTCTTGTTCCATTGCTGGACTCTAACCCATTGATTCGATTGCATTCATGTTTCTGTTTCATTCCCGGATTATAGTTTCATTATCGGACATAAGATACCTTTTTGTGGGTTTTGGCCATGGTGGATCGTTCAGACATCAACGCCGTAGATGATGCGGCATGGGAACAGGCGATTGCGCGTGAGGGAGTGATCCGACGGCTGGCAAGCATGGCCAACCCTGATCGCCGCGAATTCCTCTCAGCCTGTCGGCAGCTTGGGCTGAAGCGATCTCGCCTTTATGATCTGATCAAAGCCTACAAGGCGCGACCGATCACCAGTTCTCTTCTGACAGGCACGGCGGGGACCCAATCGGGCAGCCGGCGGCTGCCGGAAGTGATCGAGGGTGTGATTTCGGAGGCGATTGAGGATTTCTTCAAGTCCCGCCAGAAGCCGAGCATCAATGCGTTGCACAAGGAGGTGCGCAGGCGTTGTGTTCAACAGGGCTTACGCCCCCCGTGCTGGACCTCAATACGCGACCGTGTAGCGGCGAGAGACCCTGCCGAGTTGGTGGCGGCCCGCGAGGGGGCCAAGGTTGCCCGTAGCCGCTATCATCCTGTCCCCGGAACCTATCGGATCGAGCGGGCTTTCGAGGTCGTCCAGATCGATCACACTTTGGTGGATGTCATCGTTGTAGACCGTGCGCACCGCAAACCCTTGCAAAGGCCTTGGGTGACGCTGGCCATCGACGTTGCCAGCCGAATGGTTGCAGGGTTCTATCTGACTCTGGAACCGCCATCCGCCTTATCGGTTTCTTTGGCCGTCCAACATCTTGTGCAGCCCAAGCTGGATTGGCTGGACGGTTTGGGCATTGATGCAAGCTGGCCGACGGCAGGTCTACCTGAGACTATTCACGTTGATAACGCCAAGGAGTTCCGCTCAAAAGCAATGCGGCGCGGCGCTGAAGAGCATGGGATTTCCCTGCAGTACCGGCCCATCGGATCGCCACATTACGGCGGTCATGTCGAGCGGCTGATCGGAACCATGATGGGGGCGGCGCATCTGCTGCCCGGGTCGACCTTTAGCAATATCAAAGACCGGGGTGACTATAACTCTGTGGCGAATTCGGCGATGACGCTGGACGAGCTGGAGCAGTGGTTTGCGCTGGAAATCACCCGCTATCATGCTGAGCGGCATCGATCCCTTGGCATTCCGCCGGTTGCGGCCTGGCAGGAGGCCGTTCAGAGACGCGATACGGCCTTGCGACACCCCTATGATCCCGAAGGATTCCGGATCGACTTTCTGCCAGCTGTTGAGCGTATGGTGCGCCGCGATGGTATCCATCTCTTCGGGTTGAGATACTGGGACGATGTCCTGAGTATTTGGGCTGGCAGGCAGGGGCGACAGTTGCGCGTGTCCTACGATCCGCGTGATCTATCTACAGTGTTTGTGCGGGGCCCGGATGGTCAGCGATACCCTGTGCGGTTTGCCGATCTGCGGCATCCCCCGATCACATTGGCAGAGCATCGCCGCGCACAGACCCTTCTGCGCGAGCGGGGTCGGTCGCTTGAGGATGAAAACCTCATTTTCGCAGTGATCGAAGAGCAAAGGGCCTTGGTTGATACAGCCTCAAGCAAGACGCGGGAAGCCAGACGATTTGCGGAACGGCGAGATCGGGCACTGGCTTGTGTTGAGACCGCTGCGATCGAAGAAAATGATCCTAAATATGCAGAATCTGGTGACATCCTCGATGTGCCCACTTTCGAAGTGGAGGAGTGGTCGTGAGCGGGGCAGGGGAGTTCGCGCATCTCGATCCGAACTATCGACGGTTCGCAGCCCTGCCGGATGCAGAGCGTATTGCCTGGATCAGGGCGGACCGCTGGATCGGCTTCGATCAGGCTGGATTGGCTCTTGGACGTCTTGAAAACTTGCTGGTTTATCCGCAGCGCGACCGGATGCCCTGTCTGCTGATCTATGGCGATACCGGCATGGGCAAGACCAAGATCGTGCGCAAATTCGAACGTGATCACCCGCCAAAGTTCTGTCAGGTCACCGGTGTTGATCATCGCCCTGTGGTGGTTGCACAAGTGCCGTCTGAGCCGATTGAGCGGGATCTTTATCGCGAATTGCTGGCCAGCATGGGTGCGCCAGCAATAGCCGGTGGGACGGTGGCCCGCGAAAAAGATGTTTGCCGCTCTTTGCTGCGCACAGTCGGTGCGAAGATGATTATTCTCGACGAGGTGAACGGCATGTTGGCCGGTACGTTTCGCCAACAACGGATATTTCTCAACGCCATAAGGTTTCTGGCCAATGATTTGCGGATCCCGCTGGTCTGCGCCGGGACCGATCTTGCCCGTCAGGCGCTGTTGACAGATGCTCAATTGGCGGAGCGGTTCGAGGCCTTTCATCTGAAGCCTTGGAAGAACGATGCGGTCTTTGCCGGGCTTTTGAAAAGCCTCGGGCACATTCTGCCACTGCGTGAACCATCCGATCTGACCAGCGCCGCGACCAAGGCACGGATCCTTATGCTGACCTCCGGTGTGACGGCGCGCATATTTCGTTTGATCGAGACTGCGGCGGAGGCAGCCGTTCTCTCTGGCCAGGAAAGGCTTGATGTCGAAAGTTTTGGGGACAATTTAATCCTGCCGTTGGTGTCGATGACACAGACTGGTCGTCGCCAGCCCCGAAGAAACACGCAGTCTCGGGTGCCAGCATGACGGAAGTGATCCGGCTTCCCGTGGCACCTCGTCCATTCAGTGACGAATTGCTCTCGTCTTGGATGTCGCGTGTTGCAACGCGCTTTGGTTTAGAGGTACCTGATTTGATGGCGTATCTGGTGGGGCAGGGGGCTACCCTACCAGCGATGCGCCAGATTGATGACACAACGCCCGACCCTGAACTGCTGAAGGTTTGGGCGCGGGGCTGCAGGATCGATCCAGCGCGCCTTGAGCGCCTGTCATTGGACACGCGATATCACAACCGTTCGCGTGATTGGGTTTCGGCGAGGACAAGGGGCGGCGTATCCGTATGTTTGGCCTGCTTTGATGCGGATGTCGCGGCGGGGCGGGACAGCTATATTCGGGCCGGTTGGAGGCTGGTCGAGCGGGTTGTGTGCCCGGTTCACAAAGAGATGCTGCGGGACCGCTGCCTTGAATGCGGTGCCCACCTGCGGGTTTCGTTCAGATTGCGTATGGGTCTGCTTCGGGTGTTCTGTGCCAAATGCGAGTGTCTTCTCACAGGCAGGGGAGGGGCGCGGGCGGATCGTGTAGACACGGCATTTACAGAGGGCACTCTGACGTTTTCAGCGGCAAGTCGAGCGGATCATCAATGGTGATGAGGGCCAGTTGGCTCTCTTGGAATCGACAATACGGACGCTTTGGGCACCGCTTGATCGGGCAGGTGCTGCACGTCCTGTCTTGGCGCTTTGGTTCGATGAACCGGGATGGAATTGTCCTTTTGAGGCCCGCGTCGCCGTAGGCGCGCCGGCCCCGCTCCAAGACCTTTCCGTTCGATGGCGTGCCTTGACGCTAGTTATCCTGAGCGATCTCTTTGGTGCAGCAATGGTTCCAATGGGGACAATGCCAGAGGCGGCCGCGCGGTTGTTCAGGCGTGCCGCGCCGATCCTGCGGCCACCCTACGGACGCGCGGAAGCAATCAGCAAGGGAAAGAACCCGATCGACATCGTCACAAGACGAGTCCAGAGATTGAGCAAGAGCCCAGTCCACCGATGGAATGGAAACTTCGAGGGCGAGAGGGCTGATTCAGGGCGAGTCCGGCCATGAAACTAAAACGACACTGACATGACGCTGAGCGTATTAACTTATGTCCGATAATGCAAACTTATTGGACATAACTGAAACCGGCAGGGCGGGGCGGTTTTTACACTATATGGTGGCTAAAAGCGCCGTGACAGGATAGTCTTGTGGCATGACCTATCAGCGTGCAGCTATCTCTGACGACTTGTACAGCCTACCGAAGCTGCCGGCTTGGGTCACCGCCGGTCGTGCGGAAACCCCTGAAACTGTGGCTTTTCGGTCCGGGGCCGCGTTCATGGTGCTGGATACGCTGGTCACCGATTCAAAGTTCGGTGCGCCGGTCAAACTACTGGTCAATCGTCTGGCGTTGAAAACAGCCACCACAACATCAAAGTTGGAAGGACGTTTGGCGCGAGAGGTAGATATAGGTGACGCTTATCATCTGACACCGGCGGGAGAAGCGCGGGGACCAGATGGCGATGCCCTGGCTTTCTGGCGGGACGCTTCGAGGCTGCGGATGAATGACAAGAATTGGCATCGCGGTCTCGGGGACGTCGTTGGTCCGAATTTTGCGGATGAAGCCGTAGGTTGGCTCGCATCAGGTGCAGATCGCCTCCGAACGCACGGGCCGCTCGTTGGATGTACGTCTGTTATGCGCGCGGTCCTTGAGGCGGACGATCGGGCGGAGCGGTTGGCGTGTCTGCTGTCCGACGTGGTACTGGCGCGCGCGTTGAATTGGGCGACCATCCTACCAGTCTCGGCCCAACGTCTCACTAAAGCGATGTTGAGAGACCTGATTGCGGAGGGGCAGGGGGGCGCATTGACTGTTCAGTGGGAAATACTCAAGTCCGTTGAAGACACGATCCGTCTGGCGCGCGAGCTCGCATCGAAAGCGGCGGCGCTGCGTGCCGTGGCCCCAAAGCTGCGAGCCAAGGGATCGATGGCGGCGGTAGATCTGTTCCTGTCCGAGGATGCCGTGGCGCCATCGACGATGTTGTCGCCATCAGTCCAAGGAACGACCATCGCCATGACGGATCGCGCTGCGCGGCGGTTCTGTGACCGATTGGTGGAACTGGGTGTTGCACAGGAGTTGACCGGTCGTCCAACCTTCAGGCTCTATGGGATCGCACCATGACGACCGTGGTCAGGAAACGGAAACCGGGGCATGAGGATGGCGCTGTCTTTGACCGGGAGCTGGATGATTTTCCGCCGGAGCTGCGTTGGCGCGAATGGATGGGGCGGATTGAGGCGGTTCTGTTCGCAAGTGCCTCACCGGTGACCCGCGAGGATCTGGCGCGCGTGGTGGGGCAGGGAGCCTTGGTCGGGATGTTGATCGAGGATATTCAAGCGGAGCTTGTTGGACGGCCTTACGAACTGGTCCAGGCCGCCGACGGGTGGATGTTCCGTACCAAGACGCAGTTCGCCAACGCGATCAAAGCCGCCGCTGATCTTGGCAGCCAAACGCTTGCCTTCACGGAAATGGAGATGGGCGTGCTCTGTGCGATCGCCTATCATCAACCCATCGACCGATCGGGCCTGAAAGACATCTTTGGTAAGGACGTGAGCCGTGATCTTCTGTCACGGCTGCGCTACAAGGACCTGATCGCGAGCGGTCCGCGGTCCCCTCGGCCCGGTGCGCCGCATACTTTCGTGACAACCAAGACGTTTCTGACGACGTTTGATCTGCAGACGCTGCGGGACCTGCCAGAGCTTGATTTGGCTGTTGGAAGCGCAGATTAGGAGGCGCGGGCAGCGCAGGTTTGAGGCTCTCTGCTTTCAATTGGTAGGGCTTTGACCTTCAATCAGTCGGAGGCGTGAGCAGGTTTTACGTGTAAATGCACAGCAAAGTTTACGTGTATTTGCACTGCATTGAGGTATAGGATTGACTTCTATAGCTCAAAAATGATCAATATGTGAGTTATAGAAAGGACCTCTATAACTCATGGCATGGAACTGGCAGATACCCGGTTGGCCGAACTTTCGGTATGACGTGGCAGTACTGGCACCGTTCGAACAGCGTTTCTTGCTGTCGTCGGGCGAGATCCTGGGTGCCGTTCACCATGTAAGTCCAACTGAGCGCGATCAGCTCCGCATCGACCTGCTGAGCGATGAAGCCATGAAAACCAGCGCCATCGAAGGCGAGATGCTGGATCGCCAAAGCGTGCAGTCTTCGCTGCGTCGCCAGCTTGGATTGTCGCCTGACAGCTATCCAACAAAGCCGCGAGAGCAGGGTGTGGCCGAGATGATGGTTGATGTCTATTCAACTTATGCCGAGCCCCTAACGCATGAGACGTTGTTCAGATGGCATGGCATGTTGTTGTCCCATGATCAGCGGTTAGAAACCATTGGGGCCTATCGCCAGCATAAAGACGCCATGCAGATCGTATCGGGTCGTGTGGATCGGCCGGTCGTGCATTTTGAGGCGCCGTCATCCGCGCAAGTTCTGGACGAGATGGATCGGTATGTGGATTGGTTCAACGTGACGATGCCAGGTGCCGAAGAGCGACTATCAGCGCTAACGCGGGCAGGCCTCAGCCATCTTTACTTTGAAAGTATCCATCCTTTCGAAGACGGCAACGGCCGCTTGGGTCGCGCCTTGGCCGAGAAATCATTGGCGCAGAACACGGGCCAACCGAGCCTGATTGCGTTGGCCTACTCGATCGAGCGGGAGCGGAAGGCCTACTACGATCAGCTTGAGCGGCACCAAAAGACGTTGGATGTTACGCCCTGGCTAGAATGGTTTGCGGAGACCGTCCTGACGGCACAGCAGGTCACCCTGGACCGGGTAGGGTTCTTCATCGGGAAAGCACGTTTTTATGACCGGCATCGCGATCAGGTGAACGACCGCCAAGCCAAAGCGATTGAGCGCATGTTCCTGGAAGGACCAGATGGGTTCAAAGGGGGCTTGAGTGCGGAGAATTACATTTCGATTACCGGAACGTCGCGTGCAACGGCGACCCGAGATTTGCAAGAGTTGGTTGAGATCGATGCCCTGAGGCGGACCGGCGAACTAAGGTACACGCGTTATTGGCTGAACTTGCCACGCGCGAACGCATAATTAGGCGTTTAAGAGCGTCTCATTTATCTCTCTGAGAGTCCGCCGGTCCGGGTATTGAAGTCCGCCGATCTCAAATAGCCTTGAAAGAACGAACCGACGGATTGCCGACCTTCGCTGCGCCGCCTACGGACTCACAAATTGCAGGACAAAACGGTCTTATGCAGTCGTAGCTATTGCTGACGCGGCATTTCCTCGCAGTTGCAGCAGATTTGATGCTGCGATGCAGCCCAATTCGCGAAAGCGGCCATTCAATGATACCCACGTCAGTGGGTTTTAGACCGCCCTTTCGCCGCATATTGTGCGAACTAACAGAGGGCGGGACTTTGCCGCCGTTGCCCTTCCGCTTGATGGCTGGTTCCTTTTTTCTGATCTTGTTGGACGTGTGCGCCGGTCTACCTTTCTTGCTTGCCGTCAAGCCATCAGAGCGTACAGAAATGTCCGCAATATATTCCAGCTTCCGAGATGTGTCGGGTATCCTGACGCCTGGTGCCGCTTGGCTGGTCTTACTGGTTTCGCCAATCTCTGGCGTCTTCGTTGCAGGTGGTGCAGGGCTGCTCATGGCTTGGGTTTTAGCGAATAAGCTGCACCCAAGGCTTGGACAGGCGCGCATCTCTGTCGAAGGCCCTACAAAATTGTATCCGAGTGATCCTAAGCGACACGCCACGGGATGAGATATTGCGCAAATTTGATCCCCCAAACGATGACATCAAGGGCCGCTCTCTCTCTGCGGTTCGCATGCGTTACCGGTCTGTCCGCCAGTGCGGTCCTGATCAATCCGCAATGAAACACTCATTAGAAGGACGATTGGTTACCCTTCGCGTTCCAGTTTTTTTCGCGCCAGTTTGCGGGCACGGCGGATTGCTTCACCTTTTTCCCGTGCCTTTTTCTCAGACGGTTTTTCGAAGTGTTGTTTCAGTTTCATTTCTTGGAATACGCCTTCGCGCTGTAGCTTTTTCTTCAAAACCCTAAGAGCTTGATCGACGTTGTTGTCGCGAACACTGACCTGCATTTGGTTTTCACTACCTTTGTGGATTGACCTAGATCAGGTTCGCGAGAACCCGCACCTTGTCAAGATAATTTTGGTTTATGAAACTGCGCCTCGCAACAACGATGTTCCGCAGACCTCGCTGTTTTCAATCGCTCAATAGTATTTTCTGTAACATCTACCCACCAACAAGAAGAAAGGCAGTTTGCAGGGTGCTGGACGTCGCTTTTAGATAAGACGCACTGACATTCAGACAGGGTAGTATTCAGTATGCCAACAAGGTGAAGCCTAGATGACGAAAAAAAACCGACACCGAACCAATGAGCCGTGAATGGCACTGGCATCCAGACCTGCCGGTCAAGCACGCACCCTATTGGCTGTGGCCGCCCAATCCTGCCGCTCTGGCGAAATGGGTGTGGCAAAACTGGCTACAGTTCTCGGACCGCTCGATCTTTCTGGTGCTGGCGTTTCTGGTTGCCTTCTGGCTGCAACCAGTAGGGCCAGAGCAAGCTAGCCTCGGCTTTGGCTGGGTGGCATGGGTATTTTTGCGCAACTGGATATTTCTGGGCATCGTTGCCGGAGGTCTACACCACTGGTTCTATGGGATCGACGGGCAGGGAAAATTGCTGAAATACGACCCGCGCCCCTATTTCAAACGCAAGAACGCGCTGTTCAAATTTGGCTATCAGACCTGGGACAATGTCTATTACTCGATGATTTTCGGTGCGACCATTCTATCGGGTCTGGAGTGTTTTCTGCGCTGGTCCTACGCCAGCGGATTGATCGGCACCGTGTCGTTTAGCGCGCATCCCGTCTGGTTCATTCTGATGTTTCCGCTGCTTGCCTTGTGGCAGAGTTTCCACTTTTACGTCGTGCATCTCATCTTGCATCAGCCCGCGATCTACAAACACGTGCATTCGGTGCATCATCGCAACGTCAATACCGGTCCGTGGTCTGGCATGTCGATGCACCCCGTCGAAGCCTTGGTATATCTCAGCGCAATCCTGATTGTTCTCGCCCTGCCAAGCCATCCGGTGCATATGCTGTTTCTGGGTTATTGGCTGATGCTGGGTGCTGCCTCGTCGCATTCAGGATACGAGGCGATCTGGACGCAGGATCGTCAAGCCCTGCTGCTTGGTGCGTTCTTTCACCAACTGCATCACCGATATTACGAGTGCAACTATGGCAATGCCGAAATGCCTTGGGATAAGTGGTTCGGTACCTATCATGATGGTTCAGAAGACGCGACGCAGCGCACCCGAAATCGTAAACGGCAAATGCATCGCTAGGGGTTAAGCTACTTGGCTTTGCAAAGGTATCAAGCGGACATTGGATATTTGTAGGTTTAAGTCGGCTTAGACTCGCAGTCTGTCAGCAAGACCTTTGATCCTCGCTGCACTATACATGATTGGCTGGTTTTCACGCCGCGTTGCGACAACATAATTTTAGCAGTTGCAGCCGTCGGAAGAATCGAGCGATCACCACCGCTTCGAAATGACGAACGGCTCCTGCCGTTAATCAAGGTTCTTAGATGTCGAGCCGCTCGGAAATGCTCAGCGCGTCTTCAAGCTCGACCCCCAGATATCTGACGATGCTATCAACCTTTGTGTGTCCAAGCAAAAGCTGGACTGCACGCAGGTTGCCTGTCTTGCGGTAGATTTTCGTCACCTTTGTTCGGCGCATGGAATGGGTGCCATAGCCACTAGGCTCTAGAGCGCGCCTAAAGCCTGTTTTTAAAAAACTCAGCCGAGAGCCCATTTCGACGGATGCTGCGTGTCGCACGAACGTCGACTATCACATTAGAGCGTCAACAAACTTCAACAACTAATTGGGATTTGAACGGGGTTTTCGACAACGTCAATTAGGGAGGTTTGTATCTGTACCAAAAAAGAGGGATCTCGGCACATTCGGAAAAGCCGCGGTGCGGACACACCCAACGTTGCATCCCAACTTCATTCAAGTAGCATAAGAAGAAAGATAATATCGTGAAACGGTTTGAAACAATGGCAGAGCGACAAGGCGGCAATAAAGCAACAACCCCGTCCGGAAAACCGAGAGCAGCGTCACTGGGCCTTCAATTTCCGGGTGCCTCCGGTCGGCTGAACAGTATTACAGACGTTCAGGGGGTTTCTGTAGGATACACGACAATCGTTGAAGGAGATGGACAACTCGTAGTCGGCGAAGGGCCGATCAGGACAGGGGTAACGGCCATTCTGCCACGGCCTTTGGATCAGTTGTGCGCACCTGTCATGGCGGGTTTGTTTAGCCTGAATGGGAATGGCGAGCTAACAGGGTCCCACTATATTGAAGAGGTTGGGAAATTCTCGCTGCCAATTACCATCACGAATACTCACTCCTGCGGGATGGCAAGGGACGCAACAATTCGATGGGCCGCCAAGCGGTTCCCTGAGCACTTTTCCGATGACTTTGCTCTGCCTGTTGCTGCTGAAACTTACGATGGCTTTCTAAATGACATAAATGGCTTTCACGTCACGCAAGAACACGTCAGCGAAGCGATCAACAGTGCAGCCTCCGGCTCAATCGAAGAAGGAAGCGTTGGCGGAGGGACAGGTATGAAATGTTTTGGCTTCAAGGCCGGTTCTGGCACCGCCTCACGCATCGTAGACTTTGACGAATTGGGCTACACTGTAGGAACTTTCGTGCAGGCAAACTTTGGCAGCAGGAAAGACTTGCGGATTTTGGGACACTCTATTGGTCAAAGACTGACAGACCCAAAGGTGGTTCAGAATTCTCCTGATCCGGACCTGAGTTCAATCATTGTTGTCATTGCAACTGATGCCCCGCTCCTGCCTCATCAGTTAAAGAGATTGGCGCGCCGCGCAACACTAGGCGTGGGCAATACAGGCGGCTTTGCGCGCCACGGCTCCGGCGATATATTCATTGCATTCTCAACGGCGAATGGCGTTTCAAATTCCTATGCGTCCAAAGGGTTGCTCAACTTGACAATGATACCCGATGAACACCTGGACCCGTTTTTTGAGGCAGTGGTGCAATCAACAGAAGAAGCCATACTCAACAGCTTGATTGCCAACAGCGATATGGTGGGCCGTGATGGAAACTTTGTCCCATCCATCCCTCATTCGGAAGTTCGGAAATTGGCGGAATCCGCGCGCTAGAGCACCTGCCTAGTTTATGTGATTTTGGGTTCGTTACGGACTTTGCTGAATCCGTACTTACCTTCCCAAAAACCACCGTTTGTTGAACAGTTCGCTGAACCAGACATTGATGCGATCTGCAGCGAAAGCGCATTTTGTCCCGCGTTGCGTGAGTTCGACCTCTGATCCTTGCTGCACGCTGCACGAATGGCTGGTTTTTCCGCCGCGCGGCAGCACCGAATTTTACGCTGACGCAGCATTTTCCACGCTGCAAGTGCGTGCAGCGAGAAAACCGAATTCACACAATGGGCTCGTTCCTGCCGTTAGCTGCGCTTAGCATGAACGGCCGCTTCGGTGATCTTGGAACGAATTGCATGATATCTGCACCAACTTAAGAAACCCTTGTTTTGCAAAGTGATGGGATGGTGCAGATATCAGGTGCAGAACGCAGCCGACTCGAACAGCCAATTTTTTGCTTAGGGCACAAATTTTGCGCAAGGTATATGAGCCCATTGGGGCAGGGGGGCACTGCCGAATTTTGGTGAATGGTTCGACTTAGGGGGCGGGGAGCGGTCGTTCGCTGCAGCTGCAAGACCCTATGACGACCGTAAAAAACCGGACGTTGAAAATGCGACAGCACCGTTCCCTGCGGTTAATGGGTTGCAAGCGTGGCTAGCTACACGATGATGGGTGAAACAATAATCTTCCCGGAATCTCTCAAATGCGTATCGCACATATTTCAATTTCGGAATTTCGGGGCATCAAATCACTAGAGTGGTCGCCTTCACCAAACGTGAATTGCCTTATTGGCCCGGGTGACTCCTGCAAGACAACGATATTGGATGCGATTGAGATCGGCTTAAACCCGCGCTTTGGCTACACAGGGAGTGACCCTGATCTATTCAGTTGCGATCCAACAAGCAAACCTGAGATTTGCTTGACGCTCGTTGATCTTCCGGACGAATTGATCACTGAGCAAAAATACGGACTTTTTTTGCGCGGTTGGCGCGACGCAGACAAAAAAATAAACGATGAAAAAGCGGAAGGAGATCTTGCGGCGTTGACAGTGAAAGCGTTGCTTGATCCCGAGGCCCTTGAATGGCGATGGGAGGTCTTCAACGAACGCCTTGACGGTGAGCCGCCTCGTTTTGGCTTTAAGGACACGAAGTTGATCGCACCCAACCGGCTTGGGGAATACGCGGACCGTCATCTCACATGGAGTCGAAATTCCGTGCTCGGTAGGCTTGAGAAAGGGCCGAACGCGTCTGAGTTGCTGGCCAGTTCAGTTCGGCAAGCAAAGGCATCATTCGCAGCCGGAGATCGTACTTCGTTTGATGATGTGGTTAAGCTGACAGAGAAGGTTGGTGCGGACTTTCTGGTTCCCAAGACCCAAGGTTACGAAGCCCAATTGGATATTCATTCAGGTATGCTGGCTTCAGGCGCTGTTTCTCTACACGATGGCAACATGCCGCTGAGGACCCTCGGGAGCGGATCGTCACGCCTCATGGTAGCTGGTGTCCAAAATTCAGGTCCAACTCAAAATATCACGCTTGTGGATGAACTCGAACTCGGGCTGGAACCTCATCGCATTATGCGCCTGTTGCGTTATCTGCGATCTGGATTTCCACAAGAAGGCGATGCGCCGCCTATCGTGCACCAAACATTCCTGACAACTCATTCACCAGTTGTTATTTGCGAATTGGATGTCTCAGAACTGTTTTGCGTTCGTAGCAACGGAGGCAGTATTGCCGTTAAGTGCGCGCGGCCAATAGAAGGACAAGCGGATACGGCACAAAGGCACGTTCGGTCTAATCCCCAAGCGTTCTTAGCTCCACGCTTATTGATCGGTGAGGGGCGAACGGAGGTCGGATTTTGGCGTGGCCTTGATGACCATTGGTGCGCCGGTGACAAGGAGTCCTTCGCCTACCAGGGGGTTGTTGCGATAGACGGCGGTGGGAACGACAACGCCGTGAAGCTTGGTCTACACATGCAAAGGCTTGGCTACTGCTGTTTCGTTTTGCTTGACTCGGATGTTGAGACTCCAGCAGCCATCAAACAAGAGATCAAGCACGCTGGGGGGCAAGTCGCTGAATGGTTAGACCACTGCGATATCGAATGCAGGGTCTTTCTCGACGTTCCATGGGCAAATGTACGAGCAATAGTTGATTATGCGCTCGAAGTCGTCGGCGAAGGTAGGGTTCTGAAAAATCTTTGCTTGGCTGCCCCGGAGGGGCTGGACATTGATCGAGCGGCGCTAGACGCACTTGCTGACTCTGAGGCTAATCGCAAGTGGTTGGCGGCAGCCGCCACGTTGAAAGTCGAAAACGAGGCGGGTGTCAAAAAAGACCGCTCATGGTTCAAAGACATGACGCGTGGCGAGCAATTGGGAAAGATTGTCTTCGATTGTCTAAAAGATATTCCAGAGACCCCACTTGCCAAAACGATAAACGAAGTGAGGCAGTGGGTTGATGACTGAGCTTTCCCAAGAGGAAGTCACGGCCATCATTCGTGCGACCAAAGCTGGCAGCGTGATCGCGGCTGCTGGATGCGGCAAAACTGAGCAAATCGTACGGACGGTGAAAGCTATTAGCGAGGATCCGGAGTTTTCTAAACGCTGCCTCATTCTGACCCATACATTTGCGGGCGTGGACGTACTGCAGAAACGGTTGCGCAAGCTCAACGTGCCTGCCTCGTCCTATAGGCTCGATACAATCGCAAGTTGGTCCTTGCGGTTTGCGAAAAGCTACCCCAAGACCTCGGGGATCAAAAAGACCAATCCACTGAGCAACAAAGACTGGTCAGCGGTCTATCCTGCGGTGGTCAAGCTTCTTGGTTCACGCAATATCGATGAAGTGATCCTTGCCACTTACGCTTGCGTTTTTGTTGATGAGTATCAGGATTGTAGTCCAAGCCAGCATGAAATGATCGTGGAGTTAAAGAGGCTCGTGCCTGTCTGCATATTTGGTGACCCGTTACAATCGATCTTTGAATTTGATGGTGTGGTGGACTGGATTGAGGTGGTCGAAAAGAACTTTCCCAATATCGCTAAACTGACCACGCCTTGGCGTTGGAAAAACGAAAATTCCAACGCTGCGCTGGGAGAGAAGCTGGTCGAATTGAGGAAGCAGATTGAATTTGGGGGCCCCTTGGATTTTCGTATGGACGAAAGTGGTATTCAGCGCCAATGGCTTCCAGATGATCCTGGCTTGCGGTCCGGTAAAGTCAGGAACATGTGCCTCGAAACCATGGATTTGGAAGGCACGTTAGTGGTTGTGGCGCAGTCCGCATCTGAGGCAAGTCGGGCCAATATCGCCAAAAAGCTCGCGAAACAGAGGTTTGCCGTCGTTGAGCCTGTTTCCTGCAAGCCGCTCGCCAAGCATGTCAATTTGATTGAGCAATCCAACGATGGGGGCAGGCTGTCAGCGGTCTTGGACTTTATAAAGCTTTGCGTTGTCGGGTTGCGGGCTGATTTCGCAAGTTCCGTTAATTCACACCAAAACGGCAAAAGTGCTGGTAGACTGAAATTCGGAGAACTTATCGACGTCGGAGATCGAGTTGCCAAACCAGATGGGCTAATCCATGTGCTTGAACTTATTGAAGGAATTTTGGACCGAGACGACATTTTCCCGTATCGTCGTGAACTTCTCAGCATGATGCTCTCGGCGCTTCGAACATCAAGAACCACAGGAGCCGCGCTTTCTGAAGCAGCAGCGGATGTGGAATCTAAGACGAGGCACTTGGGGCGTCATGTTGCCCGAAGGAGCGTGGGTAGCACGCTCCTACTGAAAGGCTTGGAATTCGAGCATGTAGTAATCGTAGAATACGAAGGGATGACCAAAGAGGATTGGTACGTCGCTCTCACGCGAGCGACAAAATCAGTTATCGTTTTGTCATCCTCTGCAGTAGTCACCTTTGCCAATTAGCGACGCGCGTTGTGATCTGCACTTAAGAACCAATGGCTGCTTCCGTTAGCCTGCCGGGCTGCGATCAGGGCCAAGGCGAACGGCGGGAACGGGTCGTCATAACGATCAAGTAGCTACCAAGAGACTGCAGCACGCCATTCGTCCAAAAGTACAGAAAAGGCGGGCTCGCTCGAAAGATCAATTTCGCGGACTTCATTGCCTTCCGCCCAGGTGAGAAACGCAGAACGGAACGATGTTTTGGGCATGTCTCCGACGTGGGCAATTTCAATTTGCGGCATTCTTGTGTGCTGACGCATCCCATCCTGATCCCAAGCTTCACGGAGTTGCTCCGCTTTGACCAACGAACGACTTGAGGCCTGCCGGTCAATTTCGATCCAGACAGCTCCGTCCCAAGCCTTTCGGTACGGAACAAATTCATACCAACTGCTCATAGGGAACTGTATTTCGTAGCGCTCGGGTTCAAAGTCAGAAAAATCAAAAAGACTAATCCCGCCAATGTGCCTCACGAATGGGTAGTACTTTGGTTGGGATGCCTTCCACCGTTCCGAATTTGGTATGTCGGGTTCAACTCGCAAACCACCGGAAGCAAGGATTGCCAAGAAGCGATCAGGGTGAGTTGTGTGCCACAAACCGCCGTGAAGACGATCATGAAGCACTCCCATGTCTGTCATCGAGACGATTTCACTCCGATCGCTGAACAGTTCACTGCATTTGTTTTCAGCATAAAGATGGCATCAAGATCGAATGACCGCAATGCGGAGCCGCAGTGCAGCATCGCAGAACTCGGTCGAGTGTCGGTTAAGGGCCGTGAGTGACGCCGCGTAGAATGCAAATGTCGACTCTTTTCAAAGCCAGATATGAGCCGTTCAGTCATGGCTTGGTCGCATTCGAAAACAGGACTCCGAACAGTTCTTCTGAAAGGCGCAGGCCGTCGTTTGTAAGCACCATTGACTTCGCCTTTCCGACTGGATCCAAGATGAGTCCTTTCTTGTGCAGCCGATCGAGCACATCCCAGTCGTGACTTTTCCAGGCCCGGTGCCCGTCGTGCAGCGTTAGCCAGAGCAGCGCCAAAACCGCGTTGTCAACGTTGTCCTCATTGATCTCCATAGTAGCAGGAAACGCCAGCAATGAGGGTTTCGTCAAGCGCAATCCAATTGCATAGCTAAGTCACCAAGGGTTGCTTTGGGCTGGCTGCAGTAGGGTAGGGCGGCCGCTTACTCAATTGCTTTGATATTTCAAGCAGCCGTTCGTCATTTGCGCGGCGAAGGTGTCAAGAGAGCCCATTCCTACGGATGCTGCGACCTGCATCAAGGTCTAAGAATGCTGGAAGCTGCCCTTGAGTTTCGCCATGTGCACTATGTCTGCAACGTGAAATCGCTCTTTGTCGCGCTCAGTCGGGTGTTAGGTGATTGTGCGAATTGGCGAGATTTGAAGTGCTTCGAATTCACCGTGACGTAAGGGCTGCACGAGGCCTGTAGCGGGGCATAGCAATTTGTCCCACGGCGCAGCGATCAAGGTTGCGGTGATTTCACGGTCGGCTTGGGGTAGAGGGCAACAATAGCCTCAGCGCTCCGGTCTGGGACCATATTTCGAGAAACGAGGGGTTCAACAAACACTGAAAGCCATTCGTAGCCTTCGTTTGCTTCTTCCCAACTCAGTCATTGGCTCATTTCCGATAGCTGAGATCGCAAAGTGATGACCGTCAAACTCAAAATGGGTCGTGAACCATCATCGGTGTCGCCTTTCGAACAGACGCGCAAAGAGCACTGCGTATTTTTCCAGCCATACTTTTAGGCCCGTTGAGATGTTTGAGCGTCGAATCCCTGAATGGCTACGTCATGCACCCGCACCATCAGTGCGGGGTTTTGCGACCCTTGCCGCATTTGAGGCAGTTGCACGTGGCATCCTGATTTCCGTCTTTCCGGTTGCGATGTACGACGCGCTCCAGGACGCGGCCCTGATCAGTTCGATATATTTCGCGATCGGCATCATCTCATTGTTGATCGGGCTTCTCGTTCCATTTCTCAATCGCTGGATAGCGAGGCGATGGATGTATGGCATCGGGGCGATGGGGTTCGTCATTGGATCGGGCCTTGCAACATTGGGCTCACCAGAGATGATCGTTTTGGGGCTTGTCCTGAACTCGCTGGCCACGGTCGTGACCTTTGTCTGTTTCAACGCCTATGTGTTGGATTACATCGCGCGGATCGAATTGGGGAAATGCGAAACGCTGCGCATGTTCTACTCGGCCCTGGGATGGACCGTCGGTCCGATGCTGGGCGTCCTGTTGTGGGAATGGTGGAGGCCCGCCCCGTTCGTGATTTCGGGCGTGGCGGCGGCAGCCATGCTGGGAGCGTTTATCTTTCTGCGGCTGGGGAACGGCAAACAGATCACTCGGGCGCAGCGTGCACCTGTCAATCCGTTGGCATTTCTAGGGCGTTTCTTGCGCCAACCCCGCCTGATAGCTGGTTGGCTCTTTGCGGTTATCCGGTCATGCGGGTGGTGGGCCTATGTTGTCTACCTACCCATTTTTGCTGTCGAAAATGGGCTTGGAGATACGCTGGGCGGGACGCTTTTGTCGGTCACGAATGCAGCCCTGTTTGGGTCACCGTTGATGCTGAGATGGATGCAGAAACATTCTGTGCGCAGTTCGGTTCAAACCGGGTTCATGGCTTGCGCATGTCTATTCTGTACCGCCAGTTTGGTTTCATCAGCCCCGACTGCAACAGTCGGCTTGCTCTTTATCGGCAGTTTCTTTCTGATCCTATTGGATATCTGTGCCGGACTGCCGTTCCTGATGGCCGTCAAACCGTCGGAACGCACCGAAATGTCGGCCGTTTACTCATCCTATCGGGATGTCTCCGGCATCCTGACACCAGGCGCGGCATGGCTGATCCTATTGTCCGCCCCGATATCAGGCATTTTTGCTGCTGCAGGTGTGGCAAGCTTGCTAGCTTGGGGGATTGCCGGGCGGCTGCATCCGCGCCTGGGCGAAAACCGTATGAAGCCAGTGAAACCATTGCAAAAAGAGCAGCGGATCCTTTTTCATGAGACTTGAGGCCGGTCGCCAATTGTGCCCGTTTCCTGATGCTAGCGGAATCGCTCCCTTCGACTTCCCTTGTCGCAGGCTCAAAAACGGCGAGGCTCGCGGAACGCCGATCCTGAAACGTGTGATAACGCCGAAATTATCTTGACAAGATGCGGGTTCTAGAGACTGTCATTCGAGTAAATACTCAAAGGTAGAGAAAGCCAAATGCAGGTTAGTGTTCGCGACAACAACGTCGATCAAGCACTCAGGGTCTTGAAAAAGAAGCTTCAGAGCGAAGGTGTTTTCCAGCAAATGAAGCTGAAGCAACACTTCGAAAAACCTTCTGAAAAAAAGGCACGGGAGAAAGCTGAAGCAATCCGTCGTGCCCGCAAACTGGCGCGGAAAAAACTAGAGCGCGAAGCGTAACCCTACGTTCTTCTATTTACCGAAACTTGGGGCCGTGCGCCCAGACAGTCAGAGAATTGCGGGTCCCGCGTGTCACTGGCGTCACTTGATGCAGATGAAAACTTGGGAAAATAGTGATGGAGCCCTGCGTCCGGTTTGCGGCGATGATATGCGCGCCCGGCATAACTTCCAGATTCCCTCCATCATAGCTTCCGGGCTTGGAAAGCTGCGCGACTAACGTCAGTTTTCGTTTATGTGCCATTGGGCCATCACCGATGTCGGAATGCCATGTAAAATGACCGCCATCCGTGGCATCGTAGCTGGCAACCTGTGGGCTCTCGGCAAATTCTCTGAGATCAAAGTCGAACCAGTTTCGGTTTGAGGTTCGGACAACGTCGATTAGTCGCTCCATGACCCACGCCATGCCGTCTATCTCATCCAGCCAAACGAGCTTAGCGCGGCGCAGATTATGATCCCGGTTCTGGCCGACAAGCAAAGCTTCTCTCGCTGGAGCTGATGCCACGGCGGTGATGATTGCGCTGCATTCGGCATGCGTAAATCCATCGTCAATAGAATGTAGGTTCAACTGCTAAGTCCCTTGTCCTGAATTGTACTCGACAATGCAGGTCATCTTGCACGCCATGCTTATCCATTTTCGACCAAAGCGCGGGAATACGACCTAAATCCAAAGCACCCTGCTCTTTGAGTGGGTAGAGATTGCTGGCGGCGGAAGAGGTGACGCCGGTCTGGAGCGGCTGCAGAGATCGATGGTCGGGCGCGCCCAATTATGTGCTAGGCCCTAAAATATTTACGATTAGTCTATTGTAGCCAACCTCAACGATAGCCATCTCAGTCGTGTTGGCACTCTGGTGTGGCGAGTGCCAATGGGTTTCTAAGCACGCCATCCACCCCCGTAAATCTTGAAAGGCAGCATACCTATGTTGTTTACTCCGCTCCACGACCGCGTTCTGGTTCGTCGCATTGAAAGTGACGAAAAGACATCAGGCGGTCTGATTATTCCCGACACCGCCAAGGAAAAACCACAAGAAGGCGAAGTGGTATCTGTTGGCGCAGGTGCAAAGGACGATGCTGGCGCACGGATCGCCATGGACGTCAAAGCTGGCGACAAGATTTTGTTCGGCAAGTGGTCCGGTACAGAAATCAAAATCGACGGTGAAGAACTGATGATCATGAAGGAGAGCGACATTCTCGGCATTATGGCCTGAACGACGCTGCAACTTTCACATAATCTTCAATTAGGAATACCGATATGTCTGCAAAAGATGTAAAATTTGGCACGGACTCCCGTGACCGCATGCTCCGGGGCGTCAACACGCTCGCCAACGCTGTAAAAGTCACTCTTGGCCCCAAAGGGCGCAATGTAGTGATCGACAAATCCTTTGGTGCACCACGTATCACCAAAGACGGCGTCACAGTCGCTAAGGAAATCCAACTGTCCGACCCGTTTGAGAACATGGGCGCACAATTGGTCAAAGATGTTGCTTCCCGCACCAATGACGAAGCCGGTGACGGCACAACGACTGCAACCGTTCTTGCGCAGGCCATTGTCAAAGAAGGCATGAAGTCAGTAGCTGCGGGTATGAACCCGATGGACCTGAAGCGCGGCATCGACAAAGCGGTTACAGCCGTTGTTGCCGAAGTCAAAACCATGTCCCGCCCTGTCGGCGACACCGCCGAGATCGCCAAAGTCGGCACCATTTCCGCCAATGGCGAAGCGGCCATCGGTCAACAGATCGCGGACGCGATGGGAAAGGTCGGTAACGAAGGCGTCATTACCGTCGAAGAGAACAAGGGTCTCGACACTGAGACCGAAGTGGTCGAGGGCATGCAGTTTGATCGTGGCTACCTCAGCCCGTACTTCGTTACGGACCCAACCAAGATGACCGCAAACCTGGAAGATTGCGTCATTCTGCTTCATGAGAAAAAGCTGACATCATTGGCACCTATGGTGCCTTTGCTTGAGGCTGTTATGCAGGCAGATAAGCAGCTTTTGGTTATCGCTGAAGACATTGATGGCGAAGCACTCGCGACGCTTGTGGTGAACAAACTCCGGGGTGGCCTCAAAGTAGCCGGTGTCAAAGCGCCTGGGTTTGGGGATCGTCGCAAAGCAATGTTGGAAGATCTTGCAATCTTGACAGGTGGCCAAGTGATTTCTGAGGAATTGGGGATCAAGCTGGAGAGTGTCACGATGGACATGCTTGGCGACGCGAAGAAGATCACAATTACCAAAGACACAACAACTGTGATCGACGGGGCGGGTGACAAGGACGCAATTGCTGCGCGGGTTAATCAGATCCGTGCATTGATCGAAGATACAACCTCAGACTACGACAAAGAAAAACTGCAAGAACGGCTCGCAAAACTTGCCGGTGGCGTTGCTGTGATCAAAGTCGGTGGCGCAACTGAGATCGAAGTTAAGGAGCGTAAAGACCGTGTCGATGACGCTCTGAACGCAACACGTGCTGCTGTCGAAGAAGGTGTTGTACCGGGCGGCGGTGTCGCACTGGTGCATGCTGGTAAAGTCCTCGAAGGTCTCAAGGGAGACAACGCGGATCAGGCGGCTGGTATCGCGATCATTCGCAAGGCACTTCAAGCGCCTCTACGCCAGATTGCCGAGAATGCTGGTGTCGATGGATCGGTCGTTGCTGGCAAGATCGTCGAGAATTCCAGCAAGACGTTTGGCTACGACGCACAGTCAGAGCAATACGGCGACATGTTGAAGGCCGGTGTTATCGATCCGACCAAAGTCGTTCGGATAGCACTTGAGTATGCTGCATCTGTTGCAGGCTTGCTGATCACGACCGAAGCGATGGTCGCTGACAAACCTACGGCGGCAAACAGCAGTGGCATGCCTGATATGGGTGGTATGGGCGGCATGATGTAAATTGCGACTTACTGGCCCGCAGGCAAATGCTTGTGGGCCAACCTATGTTCTTCAATGCACGCGCGATTTGAAGTCAATCCTGCTCGGGAACAGACCCAAGCCTCACTAAAAATGTCGGGTCTCCAACTTCGCCGCTACTGCTGTCTTCTATCACCATATAGGCGTCAGCACCGACGCAATTTTCCGCGCGAAATTCACGTTCTGCCCGCTCTTGAGCTTCATGGGGCGTAGAATATTGTAGTTGCTTGTCGATTTGAAGGTTGCCTTGCTGCCCGCGCGCGGTCGTCTTGGCAATGTATGTCTGGCAGACATAGTGAACCTTTGTGCCGGTCTCTTCAATTTCGCTCATCGGGTCTTCCAAATCTAAATCATGGGCGGTTTGGGACACGTCTCGGACGTCGCCCGCGCCAGGGTGCGCAACTAAGCTTAGCTGAATGCCTCGGGCGGGCGAAATCCGACATGTTTTAGCTACTTTACCTTTTTACCGCCAATTGCCAGTGCAGGTTTTCCATCCAGCGAGTTGGCCGTCGCGGAAACCTTTGCCTTCTCTTGCTTGGGTTTTTTGGCTTCTTTGTTGCCACGCTTGCTGTTGTTGCCTTTGGCCATGAGAGGTCCTTTCATATGCAGCGATCCTGTGCCGGGATGGCAAGGGCATCACTGCGCCGTACACCGCGCGCCGGATCTCTGGCGCAGGGCGGTAGATGTATCAGACGTGCGTATGTATGGCGGCTTCATCCGCAGCCTCGTCCAGCACCTTTTGCTGGCCACGTGATAGGGTAGTAACGGGGCTGCTAAACATCGCATTTGCGGCAGCAAAATCTTTGGCTGTGTCGATCTCAGTCCAGTCAAGACCACTGATATCAAGAGCATGGAACTGCGTACCTTTATCGACCAATTGCGCGTAAGCTGCCTCGTAATACGCCTGGAGGTTTCCACGGCTCTCCATCATTTCTGAAAGCTCTACGAACAGCAGTGCGCCCGTTCCGGCGCTAATCTTTTCAACGCCGATAGATTCACCCAACGCGCGCTTCGGATCGACGGACTTGCCAACCTCAAGGACCTGCATTTGATCGTTTGCGATGACCTTAACTTCTTCGTCCTCAAGCGCAATATTGCGGTCAATGCACAAGACGTTTGCGTTGTCGCTGTCCAAAAGTTGGCGCAGAATTTTGACATCAAACACCACGTCTGCATCGAATTTAACAAATTCGGCTGTTCCAATCGCGTCGGAGGCCAGCATCAGGGAGTAGCCTGTGTTCGTCTCGCGGTATCGGTCGTTGATCACATAGGTGACACGGATGCCGCGAAACGTCTTGTCTACAAACTTCTTTATCTCGTCTGCTCGATGCCCCAGCACGAGAACAAATTGCGACATCCCGCAACTCAGGCAATTGCGGATCATACGTTCGAGAATGACAGACCCGCCCACTGACAGTAGGCTTTTCGGGCAATTGTCGGTCAGGGGGCTGAGGCGCGAGCCAATGCCAGCGGCCAGAATGACGGCAACCGGCGCACGGTGTTTTTCGTTTTTCATGATACTTGAATCCTAAATGAGCCGTATTGAAGCAGGCTATTTTTGCGTTGGAACCTTCAGATTTTCGTCGATGTTTTTTCCGCGCAGCCAAGATTTGTAGAGGCCCCAGAACACTTGGCTTGACGCAAACACCCAAAGCATAGGTATGAGTTGGTCAAAGATCAGTGCCGCAGAGAGCATGAAGATGAAGACGCCTTCATCAAAGGCGAGCACCTTGCGTTGTTCACGCCCAAACCACGCTAGATTTGCCTTCAGACCAAATCCTAGACCTGCGGTGGTCTGTACCTGTTTCATTTGCGCGATCTGAGCAGGGTAATCTGGGTTGCGTCCCGTTTCGATCTCTAACGCCACGTATTTCGCATAGCCGCGCAATCCATAGAACGCGATACCGAGTAGCGACAGAAAGACCGGCGTGACGCTGTTGGTCTGCGCAAATGCAGCGAAGCCTGCCGCCCCGAACCATAACGTGACCTGCACTTGATCGGTGATACGGTCGTAATAGCTGCCGACGGCGGACGAAACCTTTCTATAGCGCGCCATCTGCCCGTCCATACAATCCAAGACATGGCTGATATGGATCAGGATGGCCGCTGCGATGAAACACGCAGTGCCCCCGATCAGAATTGAAAACGTTGCCACGATAGCCACAAGGAACGAAGCCGCTGTGATCCGGTTGGGTGTAATCCAAGGGATGTCGACAGCGCCATAATTGGCAACGATAGCCAGCGGTGCCGTGACAAAGGACGACCACCACTCGTCATCGCTGGTCTTGGTCGCCCAGAGTCGTTTCAGCTTATTGTTCATGACACCACCCGCACATGTGCGGGCACAGGCACAGGCAACACGGCGGGGGGCGTTTGATTTGGCCTAACCGGAATAACAAGGTCTGCCGTATCTGCCTGAAGCGTCAGCAGCACGTCCTTGAGGGTGGACAGGAAATACCGGATGTCGTCATCCGAGAGCTCCCCGATATTACCAACCTGAAAAACCTTACCTGCAAAGCATCCCTTTCCTTCATAGATGATGATGGATTTTTCACGTAGACGCGCACGCAGATCATGCACTGATACAGAGGCCGGCACCCGGACCGTGGTCAGTACCGAACACATGTCGGCTTCATCAATTTCGAAGTCGAGGTTGAGCCTGCGCATGCCGTTCCGCAGCAGATCAGCCCGCGCCTTGATGCGCGCATAGCGCATCAGAACGCCCTCGTGCAGAATGTCCGTTAGCGCCTGATCCAGCGCGAAAAACAATGGAACAGCAGGCGTGTTGGGTGTCTGGCTGTGGGTCTTGAGGAAGGCATAGAATGTTGCGAGGTTCAAATAAGTGGTTTTCGCCGCGTGACGCTTGAGCCGCTTGAATTGTTTCTTGCGGCCCACGACAAACGACAAGCCCGGATATGATCCTAGTGCTTTGGAGCTGGAACTCGACACAAACGCGATGTTGCATGCCTCCATGTCGATCACTTCAGCTCCAACCGAACTTACACCATCAACCACGAAGAGCGCGCCACAGGCCTTGGCCAGGGCCCCAATCTGCGCCAGCGGGTTCAGCATGCCTGAACAAGTCTCATGGTGGACCATGGCCACCACATCAATCTTGTTTGCCAGCAGATAGGCCGCGATCTGCGCAACATCAAAGGGCACGCCCCACGGCATTTCGATCAGGTGGGTCTGTTTGTTGTGGATCAACGATGTTTTGTGCAACCGTCCGCCAAATTCACCATTGGACAGGATCAGAATGGCACCATTGCCCACAACGGATGACAAGATCGCCTCGTTGGCCGCCGTGCCGGAACCTGTGATCACCACTGAGCGATAGCGTTCCCGTTTTCTGATCTGAAAAAGTGAGAGCAATTTGTGCTCGATGCCTGCAAGAAGGTCGTCAAAATCAGTTTCCCGATGGCAGATATCCTCTTTGCAAATCGCGGTACGCAGGGTCTCGGCCACATTCACAGGGCCGGGGGTGAAAAGCAGATGTTTGTCCAAATTCAGGTCATGCTCCAACGACGCTGCAACCTCTGGTCATAACGCCGGTACGCCCATGGTGCGTCCCCGAGCGCGAACCGCGCAGAGACATCGAGAGGGCACAAATCGAGTTCGAAAACACAGTCCTATTAGGGGCTGTGGTTGTTTCGTCCGAAAATTGGACGCGTATGGAAAACTATTAGATGCCTGAACCGGCTAATGCATGCGGATCAGGAGCGCTTCAGATGCTTCATAGCAGCATCCTGACAACGATGTCGTAAGGTCGAACAGAAATGCTCGTTAGCAATTTGGCCAATTGATTGTCGTCTGACCTGCGTTGTCTGGCTGCGAAAACATCAGGCAAAAGAGGAAGACGAAGTTAGCGATCAAGTTTGGCCGTAGAAACACCGATGCACGCCATGATGGTGCTCCAGTCGATAAAGCCGTAGGGCCAAAGTCGCGCAATAGCAACACTTATATCGGAACCCCAAAAGCAACAATCATCATGCGCAAGTGTATCGGATCACACTTGCAACGCACCCACTCACGGCGGCTCCATCAGGAATAGGTTGTCCCCAATCCCCTAAGGTGACGTGATCGGCGGCGGCCTACGTCGCTTGCCTGACAGAGCGTTTCCGGCGATCGCCGCAAGCAAAACCGCGCCGCCAGTCAATGTGTTGAGCGTGGCGGTTTCACCGATGAACAACCAGACCCATAACGGCCCAAGGAGCACTTCGGCCAGTGACAACAGCGCAAGTTCCGCAGCAGGAAGGCTGCGAGACCCCAGAGTATACAGGATCAACCCTGCGCCGACCTGAAACACCCCCATGCCCATTGCAATGCCACCATCCCGGACCGACAACACCAGAGACAATTCCAAAAACAGACAAATGCCGGACGTCACGATGATGCCGAACAATCCGGACAGAAACACCGACGGCAGCATTTCACCCGATTTGCCCCACCGCAGCGCCACAGTGAAGACCGCAAATCCAAAGGCGGACCCCAAAGCCGCCAGGCTGCCCTTCAGGGCGACGCCTCCGGATTTATCTGCGACCATGATCGCGATACCGGCAATGGCAACGGTGATTGCCACCCAGGTGGCAGGGCGTACAGGTTCGCGCAAAACGATCCACCCCAGAACTGCCGCCATGAAGGGTGCTGTTGCAAACAAAAGCATGGCGTTTGCCACGGATGTCGCCTGGATCGCATATATCCCGCCAGAATAGGCAGCAACTAGCGACAGCCCCGCGATCATCGCTGGGAACCCGGTGCGGCGGATCTGGGCAAAGGGGCTTTCACCAGAGCGCATGCGAATGAACACATAAAGCAGAAGTGAGAGGCTGGCCGATCGGTAAAGTAATATCTGCCACACAACCGCGTCTTCGATCAGCCGTATTCCAAGCCCGACGGTCGACCAAAGCACGCCAGCGGCAAAGACAAACAGGACACCGAACCGGTGCCCGTCCGTGCCGTGTGACGGTTGGCTCATGGCAGTCATTTGGTCTCCGAAAAACATTTCTTTCTCACTGCTAGCGATACGGCTGACGCTTTGGCCTTCCGTTTGCGACACCAAAACTGTTGCGTGGCAAATGAATGGCAAGGAATGGCCTCAGACCGGCATCTGCTGCTGACGTCATTATGGGCCGATTCAAACAATACTTCGGGTTTAACGCCAGGCAACCGATGGAAGATCGGAAAAACTATGCGTTTGAATCTAGGTCATCGCCTCTGTTGGTGTGCAACTTGTTTGCAATCCAAAGTGAAGGTCCGCAAAATGCACAAAAGCAGTCTCCTGCGCAAACGCAGCGAATTCACACTCCGTCCCGCACTCTGTGAGTTCGAGCACCACACGACGAATGACCGGAGTTGCAGATCCTACGAGGCAGGCGAGACTTTGCTCCAGAATGAGGTTTTTCGTTCATGGCGGGTTTCTAATGCTTGGAGGTAGCTCTGGTGCGTTGGGAAATCCCCGTAGTCTGTAATCTGGGCATCTGCCAATCCGCAATCTGCGAGGTGGTCCGCCGCGTGACCATAGCGCGTCGCGCGACCTTCGTGCAGCGCGTAGTTGATCATGGCACGCCATAGAAGAACAGATGCCAACGGGTGACGGTCGCGCAGGGCTTCTGTCGCAGGTGTGAGGATCTCGTAGCGGTTGCCGTCGAGTTCATCGATGCGTTTCAGTATCAGTGCCGCGGCACTTGAATGGTCTGACCATTCCAACAGGAAACGCAAAGCCGTCATCGCCTCCGGGAATTCCAGCGCGTGGGCCCGTGCACGATCCTCGGCCTCGATATCTTCAAAGTCGGGCAGGGCTTTCAGGTAAGGGCGAAGATAACTAGTATTCAAAGTCTCGCAAAACCGCGTCCAACGATGGTTTTGCGCGTCATCCAACCGGTTGAGCGTGGTCAGGCAGGCAATGAACGCGTCGTCCCAGTCTTGTTGCCGAAAGACCCGGCCTTCCAGATCAGCCGCTTCAAGCAATGCCAGCGCCTCTTTTGACTTGCCCTCGGCCAGCATGAGGTGCGCAACTTCGGCCGCAATGTCGGGGCGGGTCAGGTCTGCTGGGGAATACTGCGCGATATAGGCACCGGTGTCGCCCTCGGCAGTGGCAATGTCTTGCAGGACCATTTTGATCCGTTGGGCCTTTTGATCAGCCCGGTAATTGCTATTGGTGCTGCGCAACTCGCGAAGAAAGTGGAAAGCTTCATGTTCGTCATCTACGTCATCCAAAGGTGCGTCAGCATAGGCTGCGACCAATTTTTTGAGGTGGGCAAATCCTGCGTCACCCAGTGCAGGTGAGACCAACCCGATAATCCCGTCAAATTCGCCATAGCCGTTGTCAAAAACAGCATTCCAGACTCGACTGGCAAGAATTGTCGGATCGAGTAGTGCACGCTCAGCGATGTCGTCAAAGGCAAGGATTGCCCCCCGAAACACATCGCCAATATCGCCGCGGCTGTCGTCTGTGCGCTCGTAGACAGAGGGGGCAATTTCCAGAAACTGCCATAGCAGATCGAATGCTAGGGTAGGATCAGTAGGCCCAATCTTGTCGGTGATCATATCGACTTGGGTCTGCAAATCCTTGATGAACGCCTTGCGCTTGCGCCACCCAACAAAGCTGGTGGAGCGCCGCAGCGATACAAGTCGTTTGCGCACATCGCGGCCCAACTCTGCGGGGCCAAGGTCGTGGCTTAACTCCAGTCGCAGCCGCCGTTTGATATCCGCACTGCCGGTGCTGACCTCCAATAACAGGTCCGCGAGACGATCTTGCCCGAGAGCGCTAAGGTTTGCATGGTTCAGTGTTTTCTTGGACATGCGGCCAGTTTTGCATCAGCGCGAGGTGAAGGAAAGAGATTGGCAGTCGCCGCAGCACAGATAGAAAATGTAAGGCTGCTTTGGCGTACGGAGTACCGCACAGATGCAAGGCAGATAGCCAAAATGGGCCGCTCACGGATTTTGGGGCCCAAGAAACATGCTCTCTCGCCGTTCTCGAACCCAACATGGACATCCCAGCCCAGCGAATTGGACCAAAAGCGTCAATATGTAGTGCCATTTGGCAGTAAGCCCCATACATATTGATTTAGTTCCTATTATGTTCTATATACTGAGTCGGGCAAAGATGGAGGAATTGATGTTGCAGTCGTCATCAGTAGAGGCCGATAAGGGGTCTCACAATATTCAGTCGAACGACTATCATCAGATGCCGGTGACTGAGAAACAGTTGAGTTTTGCGCGCCAAATCTCCCAAAGGACTGGCCAAGTAATACCATGGGAGACGCAACAAGATCGCGAGGCACTGTCGCATTGGATCGATCAATACCGTGAAGTGCCGAGCACGAGTAAGTTTGCGAATTACCCATCCTCCAAACAAGTTGCATTCGCCGAGAGGATTGCGCGGTACAAACGCAGCGAGGTTCCCCATGAGTGTTTTAGGGACCGGTCACTGATGTCTAATTGGATCGACAGCAATAAGTGACTTAGGTGGACGGCAGCCTCAAATGTTCCCGTTTTGTTTTTAGCGCGTAATAGTCACTATGTTGGGTATGATCTTTGAAGTGCAGATATCTTCTGACAGATTGCTATATTTTACATAATAAATCTTATGCAATTATTTACAATAATATATTACATGTTGCATTCGTATATTATTACAGCCATGCTGGGACATCCCTACCGATAAGGATGATGTTCATGTTGCGGTCGCTCAGAATGTACTCACTTTCTGCTGTATTGGCACTGTCTTTTACCAATGTCGGGTTTGCGACCCGCGCTAATGCGCAAACCTACCAGATCGATTGTGCAATCCTTTTGTGTTTGTCTGGAGGTTGGCCTGCATCAGTTCCATGCGCTCGAGCGCGTGCCGAATTCATCCGGCGCATCACACCTTGGCCCATTGAGCCTCCTCTGCAGATTTGGCGTTGTCCCATGGGGGCATCATTCCAAGCTGAACCAACGAGAGGCGGTTTTGGTCGGATCTACGATATTCTATCGGATGAACTGAACGACCTTCCGCTTCAGTCATTCCCAAGGATGAATGGAAGCATCGCACCAGTGCTAGAGAACGCTATACTGCGACGAAGCAGACCTTCTGGTGCAATATCCCGACACGGTTTTGAGTTTCAACTGATTCAAGACCGAGCAGACATCGACATTAGTGGTCCAGAGTTCAATTTTGTCCGGTCCATCCGCGTATTTGATGTGCGTTATGCGCGCCAAGTCGAAGCTGGTAGTGAGGGCGACTGTGAACGTTCAGCAAACATTTTCATTGGAACCTATGGCACTCAGGGTGATTTTGCCTGGGCAAGAGCTTCTCCTTCAGCGCTCCCGCCGGCGCACGTTGGACTGGAAGGTTGGGGATCAAATTGTCCCAATATTTATCATCGATCAGTTTTTGTAGAATGGCGCGACTATGGCGGTTCTTATGGGTTCGAGCAGGTCAATTACTGACCGCCCAGAGTCGATCTTATGTAAAATAATTATCGATTAACCTCTATGGGGCCCAGTCACACTAGAAGAAGTTGACTAACGATGCAGTCCAACAATGAAGATAAAGGTTTCGCCTTCAACAGCGTATTACCATCGCGGCAGGCGTTCTATTGCGAATTCATGAAAATGCATTTTTCAGCTTATCATCTCTGGAACTCATGACACCCACCAATGGGCCTGACGACGGAGGCTTCGACTTGACTTAGTATCTAACAACTTTAGAAAAATAGACTTGATATCGTTTTTTCAAATACCAAGCATGCATTATATTTGCTTGACCGGCCAGAACACATCCTTGCTCTGACCCAATCGCTGGAATTCTATGACTTCTACAAAGGCAAAATGCTGGAATGTGATTGCCACCTCTAGGCGCGCGCTACCCCATTTGTCGCCAACCATACTTTGCAGCTGAGTTCTACTCTATATTCAGCGACACATGAACCGACCCAATCGCAAGTCGAATCCGCAATCAAATCATCACTTACAGACTAAAAATCACCCAAACATTCTGGATTCTCAAACTGATTGAGGTTGAGAATGGGGCGGCCATTCACTTGACTACGCACTGCACTTTCTGAGATCTTACCAGCGCGAGTCCTTGGAAAATCGTGCACCTGAGAAATCCGCCCCGGAACGTGTCGGGGCGTACAGCGGGTCCTGATTGCGTTACTCAATCCCTGTCGCAGTCTTTCATCAAGCATCGCATCCCTATTCAGGGATACAAACAGCTGCACTTGTACATCGCCATTCTCGGTATCGAACCCAACAACATCTGCCTCCGAAATTGCTGCAATATCTTCGATGGCGCGATAAATTTCGGCGGTCCCAATCCGCACGCCGCCGGGGTTGAGGACCGTATCACTGCGACCAAGAACCACGAAGCCACCACTCTCCCGGCGCTGTTCGCGGTCACTTTGCGTCCGGACGCCTGGGTATTTCGCGAAATAGGCCTCGCGGTATTTAATACCACCGTGATCGTTCCAAAACTCCAGAGGCACCGATGGAAACGGGCTGCGGCAGGTCAGCTCTCCCGCGCACACCGGACGGTCGGGGCATCCCAGCAGGAAACACGACAAGATATCTGTTCCGCCGGAAATCGAGACAAGCTGCGCATCTGTCGTCAAGGCATCATAAACATAGCGGAAATTGCGGCCGATTAGCGGTGATCCGGTCGACAGGATCATACGCAATGCGGGTAGCTCAAGGCTTTCTTTGATCCGCACATCCGCCTGACGCAACCCATCAATGAATTTAGCGGACACACCAAAATGCGTAACCCCGACATCGGCAGCCATGTGCCAAAGCGCATCCATCTGGGGGAATGTTCGGCTGCCTTTGTAAAGGACAATCGTCGCGCCGCTGCCCCGACCTGACCTAGCATGCCGCCACCCGTTTCGGTCTTGGGAAGCGGGTTGCGTACCGACCTCCAGATTTGTCCAACGCTCCCCTGAATATGCATCGGTAGAATTTGGGTATCGAAACCGGTCGGATCTTCAGCGCGGCGATAATGCAGTTTACCGATGCTGATCGTAGATACCCCGTGCGCTCCAAGTGCGTGACTCCAAGACGCGACACGACCATCATAGGCATGGGCATTGTCCCAATACCGCGTTTGGTGGGGGTACAGTCCTGTCGCAACGGCGGCGCGGGCGGGAACGCAAATCGGGCTTGGAGTGTAAGCATTGGCAAACAATGTGCCGCGAGCGGCCAGCCGATCAAGGTTCGGGGTCTGAACGACAGGATGTCTCAAACACGACAGTGCGGCGGCCTGATGTTCATCGGCCATCACAAACAGTACGTTCTTGGTGGGCTTCGTCACACCACTACTCCTGCCCACAATGGGGACATACATCTCAGGCAATAGTCAATTGCTACAAATAATTGATGTATTAATCAATATTAATGATGACTATATCAATCTAATTCATTATGAGTCCTCACACTTTCATCCCAGTCGGTTGCCAGCATGCATCACTATATCTCAAGGATATCGCGGCGTCTTAGCCCTGTTCGCCCCTGGCTCAGGCAGGTCAACAAAGATACCCTGCGGTCCGATTTTATTGCCGGTTTCACCAATGCCGCCATTGTGCTCCCGCAAGGCGTCGCCTTTGCAATCATCGCGGGTTTACCGCCGGAGTTCGGGCTGTTCACTGCGATTGTTGTCTGCGCCATCGCCGCGTTCTGGGGCGCATCGATGGTGATGGTTTCAGGCCCGACCACGGCGATATCCGCCGTCGTGTTCGCAACCCTGTCCGAGTTCGCTTTGCCTGGTACGGAAACCTACATCGCCCTAGCTTTGACGCTGACCTTTATGGTCGGAGTGTTGCAATTCGCGTCCGGGCTTGCAGGGCTTGGTGGGCTGATTTCTTTTGTCTCTCATTCGGTCATCATCGGCTTTACCGCCGCCGCCGCATTGTTGATTGCCGCGTCCCAACTTGGCGGGGCCTTGGGTATCCTGACCGAGAGCGGAGGCGGCGTGATAGAACGGTTGGAACGCGTCGCGCTTCATTTGGGGGAGTTCAATAGCGCTGCGCTGGTAGTTTCAGTGGTGACGCTTGTGACCATCTTGATCGTCAATAGCATCGACAAACGCATCCCCGCCTACATTCTGGCATTGATCGCAGGTGCCACCACATCGTGGTTATTAGGCGGCGCGCAGGCCGGATTGCGCATGTTTGACCCGTTGACGAGCGTCACTCCGAACCTGACAACTCCGGAATTCTCGTTGTCGATCCTGTCAAACTTGTTGCCGGGGGCGGTTGCGGTCGCGTTTGTTGGACTGCTTGAGGCAATATCAATCGGCAAATCCTTCGCGCTGCGCCGTGCCGAACGGTATGATACCAACCAAGAAATCGTCGGACAAGGCATCTCCAACATGGTCGGGTCGTTCTTCCAATCCTACGCAGGATCAGGGTCGTTCACGCGATCAGGATTGAACGCCGAAAGTGGGGCAAAAACCCCGATGGCCGCAATTTTTGCCGCCGTCATCCTATTTGCTGCGCTATTCGTGATTGCCCCGCTTGTGCGGTTCGTTCCGGTGCCCTCCATGGCAACAATCATCCTCTATGTGGCGTGGAAATTGATCAACTTTAACGAAATCCGGCACATTCTGATTACCAGCCGCAGTGAAACATTAATCCTTTTGACGACCTTCATCACGGGCATATTCTCGGAACTCGATTTTGCGATTATGGTCGGCGTTCTAGTCGCGCTAGCGGTGTTCTTGAACAAGAGCGCACACCCCTCTGTCGGGGTAGGTGCCCCTATGCTTGTTGGGGGGCGGCGCGTGTTTCGAAATGCGCATACCAACGATTTAACCGAATGCCCACAGATCGTGAACCTACGGATCGAAGGGCCATTGTTTTTTGGGTCTGTCGAACACGTCGAGGATGCATTTCGCGACATTGATGCGCATTTTGGCACCCGCAGAACGACGGTGTTGAACATGAAAGGCGTAGGCAAGATTGATCTGGCGGGCGCTGATTTTCTGCTCAATGAATGCCGTGCGGCGCGTAAACGTGGGCAGGATTATCACCTGATTGCGTCGCATAAGTCATCACTCAATGCGTTGCGAAGGATGCATGTGACTAGCGTCCTGGGCGCGGATCACTTGCATTTCACCAAATCCGACGCCATCGCAGCGGCGGTTGAAAAGGCGGACGATGACATCTGCGCCAAATGCACCGCGCGCATATTCCTGGAATGCGCGGGCAAGCCGAGTGGCGGCGCATAGATCAAATATCGTAGCTCTGTAAATCCTCAACGATCCCGCATGGTCCGGCAAAACCTGCCTTTAGACTGTCTTGTGCGGCGGCAAAATTGTCATCGCCGTCCATATGAATCCGGAAATTGGTTAACAACAGGCGCCGTACGCCTGCCCTTCGCGCCATTGCACCCGTTTCAAATGGTGTCGGTGTCAGATCAAGCATTGACGAATGTGCTGCCTCGCCATCCAATCGGTAACACCAATGCAACAATAGATCGGCACCGGCGCTGAGGGCTTCCAGTGTATCACAGCGCCCCGCATCCCCTGAGTACACAAACTTGCGCCCGCCGTGTTTGACGGAATAGGCCATGCATTGCAACGAAGGCTGCGCGTGAGGGACGGAGCAGGTGTTCAGGCTCCATTCAGTCCCCTGATACTGATGGTCAACGTCAGTTTCAGTGACTTCAGGGGCTGGCCATGGGCGAGGCAACGTACCGCCGCGTGCTTTCCAAACCTCTTGGCTGAGCAGCAACTCTGTTCGCGACTTCAGATCGTGCGAGAAGATACCGTCTACACCGAAGTACCCTTCGGTAATTGAACCAATCGGGGCAGGTCCAAAGACCTTAATAGGCGCGCCGCCTTCGTCCCATGCAGCATGCACCAAACGGGCGTAGTCCATCATGTGATCACTGTGCAGATGGCTGAAAAACAGATGCGTAATGTCGGAAGGCTTACGCCCTGAGCGGATCAAGTTATCGAATACGCCGCCTCCGCAATCAAACAAGATCACATCATCGCCGACCTCTAACAGATACCCGCTGGAGGCACGTCGTGCATAGGGTTCCGGCGTACCGGACCCAAGAATTGTCAGTTTCATGGTTTGGTCTTCTTCCCAAAGCCCGCGATGGTCTTAGTTCGGTTGACGTACCTATTACGGATGCTTTCGGCTGCGACGCGGGTGTCATCCTTCGACGCAAGGCTTGAGGTTTCCCCAACAAAGCGCAGACAAACCAACGCATGCACATCGTATGACTCGGTGATGGCGTCGTCGATACGGTTCAATTCCTGTTCGAAATCATCACCTACCCCACGCAGCAGACGTAAACGTGTGATCAGTTCTTTGTGGTCAGCGTAAAACAGTCCTGAAAAGTGAGGATCAAACGCATGCATGTCGGGACGAACTTCACTGTCATAAGCCTCTTGCGAAAAATCGCTGGCCAGTCGGAACGCCACCTCTGACGCTTCCATCAGTTCTGCAAAATCTTGCAAAAACGCCTTGACGACAGGCGCATGACAGCGGCCCATGGCCTCCTCAAGGACGTGTAACAAATACAAAATCCCATGGACGATTACGAAGAACAGATGGTGCTGTTGCTTCCAGCGGTAAATCGCGGCGGGCGCTGTCATCTCCCACGTTGTCACATCGATATCCGTAGATGTCGGAAATTGCGACCAATCCGCGAGACGGTGCAATCCAAGCGCCAAAACCTCAACATCACGATCACTTATTGACACTCCCGAGGCGACATCCAGATAGCAGGCATTCAACGTTTGCCCCAGCGCCACACGGAATTGCGGAACTGGAAGATCATCGGCGCGAGCCACGTTGAAATAGTTATCAGTCGTGCGCTGTGACCCGTCCAGCGTGTTGTCTTCGCGCCGTGCAACAGCATCGCTCACCGCGCCTTGGGTCCCCGCCGCAACACCCGCAAGCGCGGAGATACCTGATCCAAGCTTCTTTTCGTTAATTCGTTAAACCGGTGCGCCGGCAGCGACGTGTCAGCTTCAAACCAGCAGTGTGGCAATGGCAATGTCAGCGGTTCAATCTGAAAAGCCATCGAAGATCTCCTATCCTAAATTCTCGTAAGGTGAGACTGTAATCTGTTCTAGTTATCGCATTACGGCGGCAAATCCGTCAGCAACGGCATCCAGATTGTCCGCAGACAATCCGGCAACATTGATGCGCCCGTCCCCAGCTGTGTAAATGCCAAATTCTGCGCGCAATCGCTCTACGTCCGCTGGATTAAAACCGGTGTAAGAGAACATACCGCACTGATCCGTCAGGAACGACAAGTCTTGCGTCACCTGCCGTTCTTCCAGTTTCAAACGCAACACCCGACGCATCTCGGCAATCCGCGCACGCATATCATTGAGCTCCTCCGCCCATAACGAGCGCAGCTCAAAAGAGCCAAAGACATTCGCGACCACTCGAGCGCCGTGGCTCGGTGGCATGGAGTAGTTCGAGCGGATGACCGTTTCGGCTGCGGCTTGGGTCTTAGCAAGTACATCAGCATTTTGAGCAATCAACGTTAGTGCGCCGGTACGTTCGCGATAGATTCCAAAGTTTTTAGAGAATGAACTTGCGATCAACATTTCGGGAACTTTGGCAGCCAAAACTCGCAGCCCCGCGACGTCTCTCTCCATACCATCGCCCAAGCCCTGATAGGCGCAATCGACAAATGGCAACAAACGGCGATCAGATATGAATCTGCTCAATTTCTTCCATTGTTCAAGGGACAAGTCCACACCTGTCGGATTATGGCAGCACGCATGCAATAGGATGGCATCGCCTACCGCGCTGTTGGATTGAAGGTGCATTATCATTGCTTCAAAATCCAACCCCCGATCACTTGGTCGGAAATAGGGATAGTAGGCAACATTTAGACCAGCGTCAGTCGCCACAGGCACATGATTGGCCCATGTCGGTGTACTGACCCAAAGTCGCTTTCCCGGCTCAATTGAATTCAACAGATCGCACCCGACTTTTAAGGCGCCAGATCCACCGACCGTTTGCAAACTCGTCACCCGACCCTCAGCGATTTGTGTGGCGTTCTCGCCCAGCAACAAAGGCGGCACAAAGCTGCGAAATTCAGCATCGCCTGCCATGCCGACATATGTCTTGGTTGTTTCTTGTTCAAGCAACAAAGCCTCAGCGCCTTTGACCGCATCCATGACAGGCACTGCACCATTGGCATCTTTGTAGACACCAACCACCAGATCAACTTTTTTGTCACGCGGATCTGCCTGAAACGCTTTCATCAGTGCCAAAATCTGGTCGACACCACGGCTTTGAATTGTCTCGAACATATGAATTCTCCTTAGAAACGACCGCAGTCGACTTTCATTTTATCGCCCGTGATGGCCGAACTTAGATCACTTGCGTAATACAGCGCCGCGCGGCCCACTTCTTCGGGGGAAACCCAGCGTTTCAGTGCGGCCACATCGGTGTAGTTTTCGCGTTCGATTTCGGCGGCGGGTCGGCCCTCGGCCTCGGCGCGTTTGGCGAGAATACGATCCATGTTTGCACCTGACACCGCACCCGGCATAAGGGCATTGACCCGCACACCAACCGGCCCAAGTTCACGCGCCATAGTTTCCGTAATCCCGATCAACGCGAATTTCGATGCCGTATAGGCAGAACGCATCGGGTAGCCTTGGATACCCATCAGGGATGACATGTTAATGATCGACCCTGACTTCTGCGCGCCCATAATCTTGGCCGCTTCTTGAAGGCAATACATCGCTCCGACGAGGTTGATGTTCATGCAGGTCACCCACTCTACCATATCGACGTCTGCAACTGGCGCGATCGGACCGGGACCACCCGCATTGTTGAGCAGCACATCGACGCGGCCCGTAATATTCATCGCCCGGGCAAACATCGCGTGAACGTCATCTTGGTTTGACACATCACAAGCTATCGCATGGCCACCCACGTCTTTGGCCACTTTTTCTAATGGCTCCAACCGCCGCCCCGTCACCACAACGGTCGCGCCCGCTTGCGCAAAAACATGCGCTGTGGCTTCGCCAATTCCGCTACCGCCGCCAGTAATTACAGCGAGTTTCCCGTCAAGGCGGGCTGGATCATGTGTCATATCGTGTCCTCTTGGAATGTGCGCCCCGGATCAAAAAGGGGCATTTCGGGCTCTCGCCCCAGAATGAAATTACCCATCAGCTGCCCAATATAAGGGCCGATGGTATAGCCGCCACGCACGCAGCCCAGAACATAAGCGTCCGGCACGTTTGGCAACGCTCCGGCGAGCGGATAGAAGTCGGGCACGTTGGCCTCAAATCCCGTCCAACTGCGCAACACACGTGCGTCGCCAAGGGCAGGCAACGCATATTGTGCCAACGCCAGATTGGGCCGCACGGATGCGACATCCACTTCGCCACGCCCCTCTTGCGGTGTACCGCGCCCTTGCCAACCCCCACCGATCAGTACGGTGCCATTGGCCTTTTGTTTCATGGTCAGCAGGCCTGTCGCATGGCCGATTACGCTCGACATTAGGGGTGGCATGCGTTCGGTGACAGAGACTGTGTTGATCCGCGCGTTCACCGGCAGATTCACATCCAGCAGCGCCGCCAACGGTTTCAACCACGCACCTGCGGCAAGCAGTAGACGTTTTGCGTAAACCACACCTTGGGGGGTCGCGATTTCAAAAATGCCGGCCTTTAACTTTTTGATGGCTGTGACGGCATTCTGCTCGCGATATTCAATCCCCGCGTCCTGCAAACAACCCCGATAGTACTGTCCTGTCAGCGATGAATTGGCATAGCCATCCTCGGCGCAATAACTCGCCGCAACGACTTTTTGGGTCAGACCGGGTTCAGCGGCCCGCAATCTGTTGTTTGAGACAAATTCAATCGGCGCGCCTGCCTCCGCCTTCATTGTTTGTCGTTCTTTCAATAATTCAGCTTCGCGATCGTTGAACGCAAGCGTGTAACCACCCGTTTTTGCAAACCCTACAGCTGCGCCCATCTCTTCCCACAAGTGATGGCCTTTGAGTGCATAGGGCATCAATTTGACTCGCTTGATTTGCAAGCTGAGTGTCCCGGCATTGACGCCAGACGCCCCTTGTCCCAGATCGCCCTGATCCAGCACGATAGCCTTCATGCCGCCTGCGACGACGCGCAACGCCGTGCTGCATCCCATAATACCGCCGCCAATGATTGCGATGTCATACGTCATAGCGGTGCAGGCTTTGGAATTGGTAGATCGTCGTAATCAAATGACCCTGCGAGGGCACCCAATGGAACAGGCCGCAGCGGTGGGCGCGGTGTTGGTGGTGCGATGTTTGACACGTCGGTACCTTTGTGATCCGCAATCAACGCCGCAACCGCAGTCTGACAATATTTACCGCCACAGGGTCCCATGCCCGCACGCACGCCGGATTTCACCGCATTGGTAGTGGCGGCACCGGTCGCGACCTCGCCCAAAACACTCTGTTTGATAATGCCCTCGCAGCGACAAACGATAGTTTCAGCCGTTGTCCATCTCGCCATCCCTGCACGCGGAATACTCAGCGCCGTCATCGCCATGCCAAAGCCCGCTGCGCGCCGCCATTCATTGTGCGCGGCGCGCATGTCTTGGTCGGTATCAGAACCAAGATCGGAGGCAGCACGCATCCCAGTTACGCGCCCTTGCACCGCAGCGGCATCCGCCCCGCGAATGCCAGTGCCGTCGCCGCAAAGATAAAGATTTCCAATGTTTGTAGACCCGTCATCCTGAGCGTTTGGCACCCAACCGCCAGACGCCGGATCATGCGTGATCCCGACACCCAACATCTGCGCGGCTTCGATCTGCGGAATTAGCCCGTGGCCAAGACACAGGCTGTCAGCTTGCAAGGTTGTGACCTGCATTTTCGGCGTCCAATCCGCATCCAGTTTGCTAACTTGAACACCTGACACCTGGGTCGTCCCCAACACTTCGGTCACGGTGTGGCCCCAATAAATCGGCACCCGTGCCAGCATCAGATCGACCATCCATACTGCACCGCGCATCAGCAATTTGGGCTTACCCAACATCACAGGTAGCGCCTGTAGCCAATCGCGGCGTGTATTAGGTGTTACGATACCTGCAACCTCGCCGCCCAGACGGCGAATTTCGCTGGCGACATAGAATACCAAGGGCCCAGTGCCAGAGACAACAGTGCGTTGACCCGGCACGATCAAGTTTTGCTTGAACAAGGCCGTCGCTCCCGCAAGGCCGATCACGCCGGGGGTTGTCCAACCCTGCACCGGTTGCACATATTCGCGCGCGCCGGGGGCAAGGATCAGCGACGTCGCCTGCACCGGTTCGCTTTTTCCATCACGCAGAATATGGCACTGCCAGTTGTCACCTTCGCGCGATATCTGCCAAACACGAGCGCCATGTAAATGGGTGACGTCAGACGATGCAATGGCACGCCGCAATACATCCCCTGCCAAGGTTTCTATGGTCTTTGGCGCCTTAAGGATAGCGGCAGATTTTGCTCGCCACACCTGCCCGCCCGCTTGCGGTTGTTCATCCAGCAAAACCACACGCAGGCCGTTGCGTGCGGCGGCCAAAGCGGCATTGCCCCCCGCTGGCCCCGCTCCAACAACTGCAATGTCGAACACATCCGTCATCCTGAGCGCTCCACCGACAGGTCGGGCGCAACCTCATAGCGGCACGCCTCAACCACTTGGCCGTTAATATGAACCACGCATTCCTGACACAGGCCCATGCAACAAAACGCACCACGCGGGGCGGTATCTTGCGGTGCATTTCGTAGGTTCAGATATCCTTTACGCAACAACGCTGCGACCAAAGCTTCCCCACGATACCCCTGAACAGGGTGTCCCGCGAAGGTAAACGTCACGAGCTCTGTCCGCTCGATCAAGCTGGATTGGTTCGCAACCAGACGCATCATGCGTAACTGATGCCGAGGTCATCAAACGTGCGTTTAATTTTGTCGATATCGGCCCGGGACAGCGCCATAACCGGATCGCGTGGCACACCGGCGGGTTGCCCGATCAGGTTCAGCGCCGCCTTAAACGACGCGGGCCATGTGCCAAGCCCCATCAAGAGTTCATACAAAACCGTCAACTGGTAGTGCGCATGTTGATACGTATCATCGGGAACGCCCGCACCTGCAGCGGCCATATCGGACGGCAACATATCCGTGAATTCAGGCCCCGTGGCGATGAACCCTTTGGCCCCCAGCGCGAAGGCCGGCATGATGTAATGGCACGGGCCCGTCATCACGGACATGCGGTGGCCAAGACGCTTAAGCAGATGCGTGTGGTAAAAGAAATCGCGCTGGCTTTCCTTAATCCCGATCACGTTGTGATTGTCGAGTAGCGTTTCCGTTTGATCAATGGTCAGCGAAAAACCCATGCGGCGTGGCGAGTTGTACAGGACTAGTGGCAGCTTTGTGGCCGCCGACACTTTGTCAAAGCGAGCCATCAATTCAGCTTCGGACGCTTTCAGAACGTAGGTTTGTGGCATGGACAATAACACATCCACGCCATTGTCTTCGGCGGCCTTTATGTAGGCCATCGATGCATCGATGGTCGGCGCGGAAATGCCCATCATGACAGGAACCCGGCCCTTGGACGTATCTTTGGCGAGTCGCACAAGGCGTCCGCGTTCATCCGCGTTCAACGCCCAGCTTTCGCCGTTGTCGCCTGCGATGCAGATGCAAGTTGCACCGCGTGATAACAGGAATTCGAACAAATCGACAAAGGCGTCTTCCATGATTTCGCCGCGCTCGTTGAAAGGGGTCGCAATGGCGGGTACGTAGCCGTGAAGGTCTTCTTTTTGCATCTGTCAGGTCCTCGGATTGGGAATGTCGCAGGTAAAGACGCCGCCGAATTGGGCGTCCACGATAATGAGTTTTTGTGGGTTGTCGGGGTGAAACGTCACGGACGTGGTCCATATCCCGCGCGGCAGACGGACCTCGGCAATCAGATCGCCAATGGCGTCATAAACATAGGCACGTCCCGCTTGCGCCTGCGCAACAGCAAGCCAACCGTGAGCATTACAAGCCAGCCCATCGGGGCCAAGCCCGCCAGACAATTGCAAATACGTGCCGACCATCGGCGACTCTACTTCGGGCAGTCGTGTCGAAAATTTCCAGACCTGATTGGCCCGCGTCGCGGCGACGTAAACCCATCCGTTATCAGGTGACACACAGATGCCGTTGGAATAGGGTACGCAATCCAGCACCAGACGCAGCACGCCGTCCTGCCAGCGATACACACGGCCCACTGGATCGCTCAAACTGCTACGGCCGGAATCGGTGAACCACAGCGCGCCATCCGGCCCATAGGCCATATCCGACAGGCCCATGAACGGTTCCGACGCGCCCGCGATCAGGGTTTTGAATTCCGCAGGCCCCGTCAGTTCGATCATCCCGTGACGGTAATCAACGGCAATGCGGCGACCATCGGGAGCAATGCGCATGGCGTGTGGTTCACCTTCAATCTGGTGCATGACTTCCCATTCACCCGCAGGCGATACACGAAATACGCGGCCATAGGGCACATCTGAGAGCCACATTGCCCCTGCGTTGTCGAAAAACGCGGATTCAAGGAACGAATGCATCGGCTGGTCGGGGCGCGTCATTTTCGCCCAAGCGGACGGCTCACCAGTGTGGTGCAGCGCGTCGGGAAGCGCGGTCCAAGGTGAGGCGGTCAGATGGATCATACCACAATTCCTTGTGCATAAAGATGCGCGATTTGGTCGTCGTTCATACCCATTTCACTCAGAACATCGCGCGTTTGCTCACCATGTTTGGGCGGGGCGCTGTGTAGATTAGCGCCACCATGCGTCATGGTGAAAGCCGTTGTGGGCAATGAAACATCAGGTGCATCTGGGTTCGGTGCGAAATACCCGCGTGCGGCAAGTTGGGGCAATTCAACGGCCTCTGACAGCGTTTTGACCCGTTCAGCGGGCAAATTAGCGGCCCGCAAGAGTGCGACCCAGTCATCGGCGGTCTTTTGCGCGAAAATCGCCCGTAGCTCTGCCTTGATGTCGTCGGAGATTGCCCAGACTTCCGGCCAGCTTTTGACCTTTGCCAGTGCCATCACCGGATGACCAATGCTATCCAAGATTTGTGCCAATGCACGGTATTGCGCCGGATGAAACGCGCCCAACATCAACTGGCCGTCAGCCGTGTCATAGCTGGCGATGCCCGCTTCTTTACCGCGCGCAGGCGCTTTGGCGTGTTGCGTAGCAGCAGCTTCGGGGGCCATCATCTGCATTGCGACCTCAAGCATTGAGACAGAGATATGTGTTCCCTGCCCGTCATTGCCGCGCTGCGTCAAGGCCGCAGTAACCGCAAAGGCCGCAGCATATCCAGTGGCGTAATCAACAAAGGATACTCCGGGTTTAACGCCGCCACATTGAGAAATGGTGCCGCTGGTCGCTTGGATCACATTATCATAAGCACCATGTTCCGCTTGCGGGCCGATATCGCCGTAACCCGTGATGGAACAGTAAATCAGCGCCGGGTTTTCAGCGGCCAGATCGGCATAACCAAGCCCCAGCCCCGCCAAAGCGCCCGTTGCAAAATTTTCTACAAAAACATCCGTGTCCCGCACCAAAGCCCGTAAAATCTTTGCGCCTTCGGGGTCGCGTAAATTAAGGGCAAGACTTCTCTTATTGCCGCCCTGCACCTGGTAATTCAGCCCAAGGCCTAACGCGTTGCCCGCCGCGTCCGGTCCCCGCCCGCGTGCGCAATCGGGATTCAACGGGTCTTCGATCTTGGTCACATCTGCACCTAACAATGCCATCTGATACGTACAAAACGGCCCCGCCAGAACATGCGTCAGATCGAGAACCCTAATCTTATGAAGCGCACCTGTCATAGAAAGAAAGCCTTGCGATTGATCATTATGTCTAATATACAAAACATGAGTTTATATACAAGACGGAAGTGAAATGAGCAGCGTTTTTCATCGAGACCTTACCACCGACCTGCCTTCAATCGTCGCGGTCGAAGCGAATACGCTGATTGATAACAACGGCCGACGCTATCTGGATGCCTGCGGCGGTGCCGCAGTGTCCTGCCTTGGACATGATCATGCCTTTGTGCGCGAAGCGATCAAGGCACAGGTAGACAAATTGGCGTTCGCACACACCGGATCATTCACGAACCAACCCGCAGAAGACCTTGCGACCCATTTGATCGACCGTTCGCCTGCCGGAACTGGTAATGGTCGTGTGATGTATCTGGGAAGCGGGTCCGAGGCGATGGAAGCGGCGCTGAAGCTTGCCCGCCAATATTACCTAGAACGCGGCGAGCCTACGCGCGCCAAAGTTATTGCACGCAAACCCAGCTATCACGGAAACACGCTGGCAGCACTTGCGACAGGTGGCCATGCAGGTCGCCGTGCGCCCTTTGCCCCCTTGTTGATGGACGTTAGCCATATTGACGCGGCCTACGCCTACCGGATGCAAAAGGACGGTGAAACCGAGTCGGAATTCGCTATACGGATGGCCAACCTTTTGGATGCCGAAATTCGCCGTCTTGGGCCTGAAACAGTTATGGCGTTTGTAGCGGAACCTGTTGTCGGGGCTTCGCTTGGCACACAACCTGCGCCCAAGGGTTATTTCACTCGCATCCGCGAAATTTGCGATGAATACGATGTGCTCTATATCGCGGACGAAGTCATGTGCGGCATGGGCCGGACCGGATCGTTGTTCGCGCTGGAACAAGAAGGCATCTACGCGGATATCACCACCACGGCCAAGGGACTGGGTGCTGGGTATCAACCTATTGCTGCGGTGATTGCCGCGCAAAAAGTGATTGATGCGATCAAAGCCGGCAGTGGCAAGCTTTGGAACGGGCACACCTATATGTCCCACGCAATTGCGACGGCAGGTGCTTTGGCCGTGCAACAAGTGATTGAAAACGAAGGTCTACTTGGCAAGGTGAAAACGCTTGGCGCACAATTGGAAACGGGACTGCGCGACGCCTTCGGGCAACATGCGCATGTGGGCGATATCCGTGGTCGCGGGTTGTTCTGGACCATCGAACTGGTCGCAGATCGCACCACCAAGGTCCCCTTTCCCGTCACCGACGGGCTTGCCATGAAGATTGGTGCAGCGGCCAAGGCACGCGGTATTATGGTCTATCCATCGCAAGGCTGCGCGGACGGAACCAACGGTGATCACGTGCTGCTGGCCCCCGCCTACACATCAACGCCCGAAGAAATTGATTTGATTGTGGACACGCTGAAATCTGCGGTTGCAGACGTGTTGGAGGCGTAAAACATGGCACGCAAAACCATCCTGACAGCGGCCGTCACTGGCAATCTGATGATGCCCGATATCAGCCCCCATTTGCCCGTCACCCCTGAACAGATCGCGCGCCAAGCTTTAGACGCCGCTGCTGCGGGGGCCGCGATTGTACATTTGCATGTGCGTGATCCGAAAACCGCTAAAGGCTCCATGCGAATGGATCTATACGAAGAATTGGTGGCGCGTATTCGTGCAGAAAACACCGACGTTCTGCTGAACCTGACAACGGGCGAAGGCGGGCGATTTGTGCCATCTGATGATGATCCACAAGTGGCCGCTGCAGGATCAACGTTGTGTGGTCCCGAGAAACGTATCGCCCACGTAGAGGCGTTGAAACCTGATATTTGCACCCTTGATTTCAATACGATGTGGTCCGGCCAAGCCAGTGTCATCAACAGCCCCCGCAACCTCGAAATTATGGCCGCACGCATCTATTCGGCTGGCGTCAAACCCGAGATCGAAATCTTCGACAGCGGTGATCTGCACATGGTCAAAGATTTCGTCGCGCGTGGTATCATCAAAACTCCGCTGATGGTGCAGATGGTTCTGGGCGTGCGGTTTGGTGCGGTCGCGAACCCCGCGACGATGGCGTACCTTGTCAGCCAATTGCCGGAAGGCACGCAGTGGGCCGCATTCGGCATCGGACGCGCAGCGTTTCCGATGTTGGCGCAGGCTTGGTTGCTCGGCGGTCATGTGCGCATCGGTATGGAGGACACCGCCTATATTCGAAAAGGCGAACACTGTGCGTCCAACGCCGATCTGGTGACCAAAGCCGCGCGCATGATTGATGATTTGGGCGGCACACTCGCCACCCCCGACGATGCCCGAGGTATACTGGGGCTAACCACGTGACATCAGTCGCCCAGATATCCAAGCTCGCGCGAAATGCGCAAAGCAGCGGCTTTCGTTTCGGGGATGTAGAACGATTCAATCCGGTCGAAATCGAACCCGCTGTCTGGACCAGACAAATTAACGCAGGCCACGATGCTTCCGGTGTTGTCGCGCACCGGTACAGCGACGCTCGATCCACCCGGATCGCGGAACCCCTTGGACACGACAAACCCGCGCTCACGCGTTTGGGTGACAGCCTTCAGCAAAGCCGCAGCAGTCATCGGAGTGTGATCGGTGAATCTGACGTATTCTTGATGCATGGCGAATTCGGCCAGGGCGTCCTCATCCAGCGCGCCCAGCAGACACCAGCCGATCGCCGACGCATAGGCCTGCGTGCGCGTGCCCGTCGCCATGTTGGACACATAGTTCGACCGCGCCTGATGGCTGATAAGATACAGCACATCCTGCCCCTCAAGCACGCTCAGATGGGTCGACACACCCGTCAGGTCGCGCAGCGTCGCCAGATGGGTTCGTGCAATTGCGGTCATCGGCTGCTGGTTCAGATAGGCAAATCCAAGGTTCAACACCCGCGCGCCCAGCGTGAATGTCTTGACCTGTTCAGCTTCTTTGATGAATTCCATATGCCGCAAAGTATAGACCAAGCGGTAGGCCGAAGATCGGCTCAACTCCATCGCACGGGCAATCTCGCTCAGCGTCATGGGAGTTTCGGCATTGCCCAAAATCTCAAGAACCCGAAGGCCGCGGTGCAGACCCGGCACAAAATAGACGTTATGATTATCTGACTGGGGCACCATTCAACTTTTCCTATACTGGACGAGACACCGTTTAATATACAAAACAAACCAAAGACAATGGAGGACGCAAGATGACAACGGAATTACCAAATGCACTTCCGGCGACAAACGAAGATACCTGTGGGCCGTATTTCCCGATTTATTTCGAAAACCCCGCGTTAGAGGACCTGACCCGCGTTGACCCCGGTGTGGTTGGCCAAGCGGCCGGCACACCGATTGTCCTGCGTGGTCGTATCCTTGATCGCCACGGTAATCTGGCCCATGGCGCGATCCTTGAATTTTGGCAAGCCAACGCCAAAGGCGTTTACCGTTCACCCGCAACCCATGGCCACGACGACATTGATCCGTGGTTTCAGGGCTATGGGCGCATTCGCACAGCCAGCGGCGCCTATGAATTCCGCACCATCATGCCGGGTGCCACGACAAGTCGCGCGCCCAATATCACCATCACCCTATTTTCGGACGGAATCAGCCGGATCGTCACCCAGATGTTCTTTGACGGCCAAGACACCAACGCCACAGACCCAATTTTACAAGCAGTCGGGGACGATGCCCCGAAATTGATAGCGCGCCACGATGGCCGCACCTCCAAAGGTGAAGAGGTGTATCTGTTCGACATCATCATGGCCGGCGACGGCGAGACCCCCTTTTTCGACGATCTGGAGAGCTGAGACATGACAAAGCAAGGACGTATCCTCGGGATTGGCCCGACCGACAACACATCTGATCAACGCACGCCGCGTGAACGCCTGCGTTTGATCCCCGCAAGCGCGCGCGAGAGCTTCGTGCCGGTTGTATCCGCGCGGTATGCCGCAGGCCCGCATGAATGGGATATGACCCGCTCTGCCCCTGACCGCCCGCGCGCCGATGGCGTCCCGATCGAGGTCACAGGCACTGTGCGCACCCAAAGCGGCGCACCCGTGCGCCATGCCTTGTTGGAAGTGTGGAGCGCCAATCACTATGGCAGGTATCGCCATGTGGAGGACCATTCCGGCCTGCAGCTGGATGAAAATCATTTTGGTATGGGCCGTATCCTTACGGATGAGGACGGAAATTACCGGTTTTGGGCCATCAGCCCGGGTGCCTATCTTGCGCGCCCTGACATCGGTCGCTGGCGGCCCAAGCATATCCATATTTCCGTCAGTGGTGGATCCTCGCGTCTGATCACACAGATGTACTTCCCGGACGAGCCGAACAATGTCTCGGACCCGATGGCGATCCTCATGGGCGATGATTTTGAACGCAACATCGGCAAACCACGAGATACAAACGGTGTCGATGTGGACGAAGCCTATGATTTTGATATTGTGGTCGGTGGACGAAACGCGACATTTTTTGAATAACCTTAGTGGATCTGCCCGCGTTGGGTGATGACATAGGGTCGGCTGGTAAACTGATTAAGATGACCCAAGATGCACCGATCAAATCCTGCTGTACGCCTGCACGCGAGGGGGGCACCCTTGCGGGCCCATCCACCATCACACTGTCTAACACTGCAAGCACGCTGCGCGACGCGGCGCGGCCAATTCCGGGGCGCACGGGTCTTTTAGGCACAGCGAACGCGGGCATTCCAGATGATGGTGAAACACCTCTGCGCAAAACGCGTATCAAACCGTATCGGATAGGTGCGACGACCGTAACGAATGCCGAGTTCGAGGCGTTTGTTGCGGCCACAGGGTACATCACTGAAGCCGAGCGGTTCGGCTGGTCCTTTGTATTCTGGGCTCAGGTACCACAGGCCATTGGAGCAACCCAAGGCGTTGTTGATGTTGAATGGTGGCGTCGCGTTGATGGTGCGAACTGGCGCGATATCAACGGCCCTGGCACCATGGCACAGGCCTGGCATCCAGATCATCCGGTCGTACAGGTGTCATGGAATGATGCGCTGGCCTATTGTGCCTGGGCGGGTGGCAGATTGCCCACGGAAGCAGAATGGGAACATGCGGCACGCGGTGGCCTTGGCGATGTGGCGTTCCCATGGGGCAGCGCCGCGCCCAACGACACCGATTATACGCCATGCAACATCTGGCAGGGGAAATTTCCGGAAACCAACACTGGGCTGGATGGCTACGTCACCACGGCCCCTGCCCAGTCATATGAACCCAACGGCTATGGCCTGTTCAATGTTGTCGGAAATGTCTGGGAATGGACGGCTGATGCGTACCGGATTAAATCCCTCAAGAAAAATGTGCGGGCGCGGCTGTTCACGATGCAAGGATACAAGCTCTCAAAGGGCGGATCATTCCTGTGCCACCAATCCTATTGCTATCGCTACCGGATTGCGGCGCGGTCAGGCACATCACCCGACAGCGCCACCACCCATCACGGGTTTAGGGTCGTCTGGACAGATTAGACCGTTTGCTCTGGCGTCAGTTGTGCCTGCGCTTCTGCAACGTCTGCATCATCCCAAAAACCAACCAAAATTCCACGGGTAAATTCAGAAGGTTTGTTTTCGATGAAGGCATCTGTTTGCGTGACCCGATTGCACCCACCGTAAGCCCAGTTCAGAACATGACCCTGCATACGCGCACGTTCGTCTGCAAAATTTGGGTGTGTGCCTAAATCGGTCATTTCTTGTGGATCTGCTTCAAGATCAAACAACATCGGGTTCTGACCAGGGCAATGGACGTATTTCCAACGGCCGTCAAAGGCCATCACGATACGACAGTCGTTCGTTGGCTGACCCAGCTTTTTGCGTGCAGGCGAGCGACCATAATCAGCCTCGCTGAACGCGCAGGTCCGCCATTCCACTTCTTGGCCGCGCAGAAGCGGCACCAATGAACGCCCCTCAAGAATATGATCGCGCACTTCGCCGCCCATAAAGTCAACAATTGTCGGGACCAAATCAATTGCCTCTGTCAGGCGGCTATCAACTGTGCCGCGTGTGATATCTGCCTCCGGTGATGGATCAACCACGATCAGTGGAACCCGAACCGACTGGTCATGGAAATACAGCTTCTCGCCCATCCAGTGATCACCAAGATAGTCGCCGTGATCCGAAGTAAAGATGATCAGCGTATCCTTGAGGCGGTCCGTCTCTTCCAGCCACGCCATCATCCGTCCGATGTGATCATCGACCTGCGTGATCAGCCCCATGTAAGTGGCGATGACTTTTTGTCTCGCGTCGGGACGGTTGTACATCGTCGAGTGACGCACATCTTGGTTGCTGCGATATATCGGATGCCCCGTTTCGCGCTCCGCGTCCTCGCGCACAACAGGTAGAACATCTCGGGGGCCGTACATTTCATGATAGGGCGCAGGTGCGACGATAGGCCAATGCGGTTTGATAAAACTTAGGTGCAAACACCACGGGTCGTCGCCCGCTTGCCCGATGAACTCCATCGCGCGATTGGCGCTATAGGCGGTCTCGGAGTGTTCTTCGGGGATACGTGCAGGCAGGTGGGCATTTTCGTTTAGCCATCCGTTCTTAATCGACCCGTCGTGGTCAACGACACTGGCCGCCCAATCCTGCCAAGGGCTTTCACCGTCAAACCCGTTCTTTCGAAGATAGTCGTTGTAGTGGCTTGGGCTTTTTCCCTTTGGCGGGTGCAACCCATCCAACCTGTCCCAGACTTCAAATCCGGCTTCACCTATGTGCTTTCCTTTGGGACTCTTTGGATCAATCCCAAGCCGCTCCATCCCCTCAATGTCAGCGCGCGCATGGGTCTTGCCACATAGAACAGCACGGGCCCCAATGGACTTAAGGTGGTCCCCAAGCGTCCACTCACCAACCCGCAACGGAACATTATTAAAGTCAGCGCCATGGCTGCGTACGTAACGGCCGGTATAGGTGCTCATTCGGCTGGGGCCGCAAATGGGCGATTGCACATAAGACCGTTCAAACCGGACGCCGCGCTTGGCAAGCGCATCAATATGAGGGGTTTTGATCGAAGGATGACCCGAGCACCCCAGATAGTCGTAGCGCAGCTGGTCACACATTATAAAAAGTACGTTTTTGGTCATGACAGGTCTTTCAGTTCATTCAGCGTACGTGCGCCGAGTTGGATCATGTTGTTTTCCAAATCACCACGCAGAATATCATAGGCGTGATTGCCACCCACATCCCCAAGGGCCGCGACTGCATAGAGAAACCCGCGACCGAGGAAGCAAAAATCAGCGCCACGTGACAGCGCGCGCACAATATCCAGACCGCCGCGAATGCCGCTGTCAAATAACACAGGTGCGCGGCTTGCCACGATTTTCGTAACAGCTGGTAAGGCATCAATGGCTGCCGGCGCACCGTCAAACTGACGCCCGCCGTGGTTGGAGACCCAGATAGCGTCCGCCCCGTGATCCAGTGCTGCGGTCGCGTCTTGCGCATGCATAATACCCTTGAGCACAAGGTTGCCATCCCACGCAGCGCGGATGCGATCGAAATAGTCCCAATCTGGGCGACCATCGACGATGTTGCCGATCAATTTGGCGCCTTCACGCATCTGGTTTTTGGGGAAATAGCTTTCAAGCGTTTTGAAACGTGGCTCCCCGTAGGAGAGCGTTTTGAGCGCCCATTCAGGTCGTTTGGCCACACGCCAAAGCGTTTTGACGTCCATCTTGGGCGGCACAGTTAGACCGGCAGCAAGCTGGCGTTCGCGGCGCGACCCCACTGGCACGTCCACGGTCACGATCAGCGTTTTAATGCCGGTGGCTTTGGTGCGCGCTATTAGATCATCCAGAACTTCAGGTTCTTTGGGACAGTAGATCTGCATCCAGGCCTGATTCGGTGCAATTTCTGCCACCGTTTCGGGCGTTTCGTTTGCCACCATACTTAAGCCGTATGGAATAGATTTATCGCGCGCCATGCGGGCAAGGATATGTTCTGCCCCTGGCCACATCAGGCCAGACATGCCCACAGGTGCAACCCCGAATGGCGCGGAATAGCTTTGCCCGAGTAGATCAGTACCGATGTTCGGCGTAAATCGCCCGCCCATCACGCGCGGGGTCAGCTGGACGGCATCAAGCCCTTGGCGGTTGCGATCCACCAAGGATTCCATACCCGTCCCGCTATCGAGATATTCCGCAGCAAAGAACGGCAGGCGTTTGCGCGCGCGGGCGGCGAGATGCCAAATAGAGGGGTACTTGTTCGCATAATCCATCGTTTAGGCCGGACCAACAGGTGTGCGGATCGGGCCGATGTCATCCGCGCGCTGGCCCAGATAACCTTCAAGCTCGGCGCGGCGCTCAGCGTAATCAGGGTCTGCAAACACGTTGGTCATTTCGTGTGGGTCTTTCACCAAATCATACATCTCCCCCTCGCCCGAGCGCATGTCCATCGTCAGCTTGTCGATCTTGGTGCGCACCGCGCGCAGGGACAGGGCAACGCCGACGCGGTTTGGTAAAAGCTCCCATTCGCACATGGCGAAATCGCGGGTCGCGTCTTGGCCTTCAAGAAACGGCCGCAAGCTTTCACCGTGTTGATCCAGTGCCGGTGTGACACCCGCCAGGTCAAACATGGTCGGACCGACATCAATATTAGACACCGGTTCATCGACCACCTGCCCTGCGGGCACGTTCGGGCCGCGCACGATTAGCGGGATGCGCAGCAAGCCTTCGTAGAACATCGGCCCCTTCAGGACCAAACCGTGATCCCCCAGCCAATCGCCGTGATCGGCAGAATAGATGATGTAGGTATTCTCATCCAAACCTGCCTCGCGCAGTGTGTTCATGATCCGCCCGATGTGGTGATCAATCAGCGCGATTTGCCCGTAAGTATTGGCAATAATTTCGCGCAATTGCTCGTCGGTTTGGGGCGTTATACGCGAGTAGGCCTTGCGGATAGCAATGGATTCCGCGTCGCCTTGGGGGGAGTTTTCAAGCGCTGCTTTGTGCCACCACGGGCGATCTTCCAAATCACGGGTGCGGTGTTCCGGCAGGTCCACGTCTTTGGGATCATGCAGGCGCGACCAAGGTTCGGGGCAGTCAAACGGGTGGTGCGGATCGGGAAAGCTGATCCACGTCATGAAGGGCTTATCTTTGTCGCGCCCGTGGTTGATCCACTCAATTGCGCGGTCTGCGGTCCAAGGTGTGTTGTGATAGGCCAGCGGTAATTGGCTGTGCCACGTTTGCGCCGCCCCTTTGGTGTCGCCACCGTTTTGTTTGTACAATTCGTTCAACTCATCTCCGCGACCGGAGCCGTAATAGAAACGTTCGAAATGTAACCCGCGTGGGGGTTTTTGCGGCGTGAACCAGTTGTGGCCGTGGATCATGGTTTCGATATGTTGGAAGCCCATGTAGGGGCCGTGCCAATCGTCATCATAATCTTCGGATGATAACACGCTTTCCGGTGTGCCTGTCTTGTGCCGCGCATCATAGCTCGAAAAATGCGCCTTTCCGAAAAAGGCCGTATCGTACCCTTGCGATCCCAGAGTGCCCGCAAAACCCTTTTCGCCGACCTCTGGATCAAGATCGATACCGTTGTCATGCACACCGTTGGTCCGGCATAGCTGGCCAGTCAAAATAGACGCCCTAGAGGGCTGACACACGGGCGATGGACAAATGGCCGACGTGAACCGAGTCCCCTCGGCCGCCAACTGATCCAGATGTGGCGTGCGAACCTTACGGCCTTCGACGCCCAGACAATCGCCGCGATGTTGGTCAGATGTGATAAAAATGAAATTGGGCTGGGTCATGATCGTTCCTGACGTTTAATGGGAAATGAAGACAGGCAGAGTCGCATGGGCGAGAATATAATTCGTCGTTCCGCCAAACAGACGTTCGCGGAAAACGGAGTGTTCATATGCCCCCATCACCAGCAATCCTGCATTCACTTTTGTACAATATTCAAGGATGTCCTTGCCCGTGCGGCCGGTTACTTTGTCCTTGCGAACACGTTCGACGGTGATGCCATGGCGCGCCAAAGAGGTCGCGATGTCGATGCCTTCAAGAGGCTGGCGAACTGATCCATCGTCAACGCTCAGTACATCCACGCGCTGCTTGGACTCTAAAATCTGCATCGCATCCGTTACCGCACGGGTGGCAGCGCGCTGACCGTCCCACGCGATGACGGCCGTCTCGTTGATACGCTCCGGGTGATGCCCGCGCGGCACGACCAGCACCGGCCGACCACTACGCAAAGCAATGTTTTCAGGGTGTAGTTCCAGATGTGGCTGTTCCTCGATCGCATCATAGCGGCCCACAAGCGTCAGGTCATACATGCGGGCGTATTTAGCGACGGTCGCATCGGCGTTGCCATAAAGCGATATCCAATGCAGGTGCTCGGTACTTACTTGCTGGTCCGTCAACGCGTAAAATTGCGCTTCCGTATCCCGCTCATTCTGGGTGATCCGATCGGCAATAGTCTGGCGCACGTTTTCGGGAACCCATGAATGATGGCTCAGCTTTTCATGCTGGCCTGCATGCGCCAACAACCCGGTGACATGGCAGCCGTATTTCCGATGCATCAGCATAGCCATATGAACGGCTGCATCGCTGCTTTCAGTTCCGTTGTAAGCTACAAGAATATTTTTAATTGCCACAACGCACGCTCCTCAAGACACTTCAGAGGACATAGCAACGTCCTGTTTTTGCTTTCGGGAAAAGAAGATCACCACAAGAACCGACAGACCCAGAAATACAATTGACGTGCCACTGCGGAACAAGAAAAGCGGATCCGCGTCGGACACGGAAAAGGCTTGACGCATTGCCGTTTCCAAGTTGCCTGCCAAGATGAATGCAATTACGAAGGGCAAAATCGGCATTTTGATTTTCCGCATCACGTAACCTAACAGTCCAAATATCAGCAAAAAATAAACTGCAACCATGTCTGTCTCTTGGACGTAGACCGCCGTAATTGTCAGCAAAAAGACCATTGGCATCAGGACCGGCTTCGGAACGCGTGCCATTACCCCAACCCATCGCATGAACTGGCCGCCAATGGTCCAGTTCAAAATATTGCCGATCATCATGGTTGTGAACAGTCCAAAGGCAATCACCAACTCAGGGTTTACCTCGTTAACGGTAAAGCGGAACACACTAGGTCCGGGGTTGAAGCCGCCAATAGATTCCGCTGCAAGGATCAAAAAGACCGCGCTTACATTGCCCGGTATTCCAAGGCTCAAAACCGGAATGAGGTTCGAGCCAGAGACAGCGCTGTTCGCGGCCTCCGTAGCGGCGACCCCTTCTGGGGTGCCCTCACCAAAAGGAACTGGACCTTTGTGCATTTTTTGACCCGTAGCATAACCCAATGTTGCGGCAAGCGTGGAACCGATTCCAGGCAATGCCCCGATCACGGTGCCTACCACTGCGGAAACACTTATATACGGCAACAAAGCGCGTCGCTCACGCCATGACAGACCGTTGTCGCCGGATTGTTTGAATTCAGATGCCATCCTGTCGGATCGCCGGTCACGCCAGATTTCCTCGAATGAATGTATGACTTCTCCCATGATCAGAACACCCAGCACGGCAGTTATCAAAGGAAAGCCGTTTGCCAGAAAATCCGTACCCATGGTGAGGCGGGGGTACAGGTCTTCGCCTGTTCCGATTGACGCCAGCAAGATGCCGAAAAAAGCGGCAATCAGCCCCTTCATGGGAGACGCACCAACAACCGCCGCGACAAAGCTGAGCGAAAGAATAATCAAAGCAGCTTTTTCAGCGAATCCCAGATAAGATTCAACCAAGATCGCCAGGAAAGGTGCCGTCGTAAATAGCACCAGATCCGAAAACGTATCGCCGGAGGCCGAAGCAAAATGTGCTGTCCGTAGCGCTTTGCCTGCTTGTCCCTTTTTGGCCATGGGATACCCGTCCAGAGTGGTCATCAGAGCATCCGGCGTGCCGGGCGTATTAAAGAGAATTGCAGGCACAGCACCACCAACGGTCGCGCCTTTCATCACTCCGATCAGAAACCCCATCACGGGCAATAGGGCATCGGGTGTGTATCCAAAAATGGAGATCAAGATCGGCAACGAAACAGCCATAACAAATGCGCCGCCAAGCCCTGGGGTAGCACCAATCACAATGCCCAAAAGGAAACCAAAAGTGACCATCATAATCGTGATGGAAATCCCGATTCCGAAGATCGAAAAGGCCTCCGGCCCCGCCAGCACGGCCATGATCCCGGCCCAAATGTAGTCAAGTACACTCATCACCAGTCTCCGTTCGGGGGCAGCAGGACGTTATCAAGTGGCAGGTCAAAGATCGCGATCAGGATGGCGACAACAAGGAGCGAGGAAATTATGCGAATTGCCCTAACGCGCCCCTCGATCAGGGCCGTCGTGAGGAAAACCAAGTTGAATCCTCCCATCACAAATCCGATAAGCTTGTACGGATATGTGCTACGCATCTGTCGGTACGTGACCAACTCGCCACCATCGCCCTGAGCAAATAGGCCAACTGCAATGGGGCCGGCCCAATAGAACAGTGCGATCGACAAGGCCGTAATGCCAATCAATTGCAGCAAGAAAGCAAGGTCGTTGCCGTCTATTGTCGGGTTTTCTGTGTCAAAGTTGTCTGTCCGTCGATAGCTCACAAGCACATGCACGACAGCGCAAATCGCCATCAACGCCCCGGCAACAGTCGGCAGGAAAGCATCGCCCATTGTTGTTTGGCGGCGAAAAGTCTCGATCATGCCGGTTTCACTGTCGAGTGGTATCCATACAAGAACAGCGAATAGGCTCAGTCCAAGAAAAAACAACCCTAGGATCAGTTCAGTTCTTCGGCTTAACATCGGTGGCTCCTCCCTTGGACCCCGAGCCAAGTAGCCCGGGGCCAAGACCAACTACGCGTTCTCTTACTGCGCGGCCTCGATCAATTTTTCTGCTTCGGCACTGGCTTTCTGCATAAAGGCATCAAAATCAGCGCCTTTAATTGCCTCTGGGCCACCGAATGCCTTCGAGATATAATTGCTCAATTTACTGCTGGGATCGTTCACGACCTCAGCGATTGCATCCTGAATGGCTTCGCGCGCTTCTGCGTCCATGTTGGCAGGTCCGATCACGCCGAACATCGTGCCGAATACGAACTCAACACCATATTCCGACAAAAGCGGCGCGTCCGGGGAGACATTCAAAGGCTTACCGATGGCAGAGACGAGGTTCACAAGATCACCTGCTTGTACGCCTTTTGTTTGCGGACCCGCAGCCCAGGCTATATCAAGGTCATCGGCCATAACACCGTTCAATCCGCCCTGGCCACCCTTGACCATCACGGTTGTCAGCTCGATGCCATTAGCTTCACCGATCAGATACAAAGCATCGGCGAGTTTGGCACTCATCGCGCCTGCGGTGATCTTTTCCCCTGCTTTTGCCGCGGCAATCACATCAGCGAGCGTTTTCCACCCGCGGCTAGACTTTGCGATAAGTCCGGCCTGCGTACCGGTAACGGTTGAAAGATAGGTGAAATCATCCGTGCCGAAGCCCGGGTTCTTGGTGGCAAGCACGCCATACGCCAGACTGTCCATAGCGGTCATTCCGATGGATTGACCATCGGCAGGCTCATCTTTCAGCGCAGCGGCCATCGCAGCACCACCACGACCGTCAACGTTCTCGGGGATGATTTCCCATCCGTGCCGGGCTGATAATTCTTCGGCCAGCAGACGTGCGGACGTATCCACTCCTCCGCCTGCACGGAATGCGATCATCAGTTTGATCGGGCCGCTAGGTTGCCATTCGGCTATAGCCGTAGTTGCGCCAGCTGCGGCGATTGCCACGGCTGCGACCATCGTCTTCAAAGCACCAAATTTCATGTCTTTCCTCCTCAAAAGCATGGTTGGATCAGACTTCTCCCTCGGATCCACGTTTCGATTTATTCAAATTGAGAGACCGCAACACGGTCGTGTCTGCAAGCGATCGACGTGTCGCATCGCATTAACGCACTGCATGCAGCAATATCCTCCCAACCGAGCGTTACTTATACGTAGCGCCCGATATCTAAATCAGTTAGGCTATAATGATGATACAGTCAACATTATTTAATCTTTTAGCCATAATTAGAGGACATTTACATGAAAATAACATCACAGGAACTTGAGCTTCAACTGCAGCGGGTTCGCCAGCTCGAAAGCAACGTCACCTTTCAGTTCTCGATGATCGCCAAGCTTATGGATAACAATGCATTGAAATTGCTGGAAGATACGCCGCTGACCTTGACCACCTATCGACTAATGCGGACGGTCGAAACGTTTGAAGCCATCTCAATCGCTGACTTGGGACGTCATATGGTGACAGACAATGCACAGATTAGCCGTGCCGCCAAAGACCTTGCGTCAAAAGACTTGGTCACGTTCCGAGGCGATCCAACGAACAAACGTAGAAAACTTGTCTCATTGTCAATACAGGGCAAGACGCTGATGGACGATCTGACACCTCGCTTCAAGACCCGCCGCGAGGGAGTTGAAGCCTGCCTGGGAGAGCAAGTCATCGCAGATTTGCACGTCAGTTTCGCCAAACTCGTTCAATATTTTTCGGACTAACGCCGCGCGGCAATCTACTGAATAGAGTTTTTCATGGCGAATTTTCGGGTGTCTGGGCTACAATGCAATACCGACGGCCAGACGTTCGGCTTGAATCAAATCTTGCGGAAACACAGTGGTAATGCCCGCCGCTTGACCACAGCTACTCAATTTCAACACTTGATCAAGTGTACTTTACGCAACTGAAGCCCCTAATACCGACAGATCAAGATTATCGCGAAGGGCTGACTCTTCATAAGCGACTACCGCATTTGGGCGGACTGTTGCACAATCGCCCCCTACCCTAGCACAAACGTTCCAAACCGACCGTTGGCTATTCGATCCGATGCTGCAGGACCGCTTTCGCATTGCTGCTATTCGCGCGGGGGGGCACTTTTGATGTTTGGCTGGACGCAGCACTGAAAAATACATGACATCTCAGGCGGGCCAGACCACCCTGAACCCTTGATGAGTGGTGGCACTGTCAATTGATGTGCCTGAGCGCGCCGCGATTCTATAACGAAAGCAATAGGATTGATGACACAGGAACGAACCGCCCTTGGAGAGCTTGTACCCCTTCATGCCTGCCAGTCTTTGGCGCACATGTTTCTTGAGCGACTTGATACGGTAAGACTCTGCGGTCCATTCCCAGACATTGCCCACCACGTTGTATAGACCAAAGCCGTTCGGTTCGTAGTGGCGGGCTGGCGCTGTAGTGATGAACCCGTCCTTGGCTGTGTTCACCTCAGGAAAGCGCCCTTGCCAGATATTGCAGGGTTGGAAATCAGTATCATTTGGTTCTTGATTCCCCCATGGAAATTTCACATCTCCCTCTCCACCACGGGCCGCGAGCTCCCACTCCGCTTCACTTGGAAGTCGCCCGCCAACCCATTGAGCGTAGGCCTGTGCATCATTCCATGAGACTTGAACCACCGGATGATCTGCATGCCACGCTTGCGCTTTTGTGCCCGGCCCGTTGATGTCGCGCCAGTTGGCCCCGTCCACGCGCGCCACCACTCGACCTCCACGACACCTTGTGTGGCACCGACGCTTTCCGGTACTTGCGCCCAGAAAACAAACGACCAGCCGAAACGTTCGGCTTCGGTCACATAACCAGTGGCGTCGATGAATTCTAGAAACTGGGCGTTGGTGACAGTGGTTGCGCCAATCCTGAACGGTTTGACGCGCGTTTCGCGCACTGGATCTTCGCCATCGTCAGGAATTTCTGGCGTCCGTGTGCCGACCAACGCCTTTGCACCCGAAATCACAATGGCATCCGGCGCCACGCGTGGAGCAGCCGATTTGACCACTTCCGCGGTTGTTGGAGGATCTAAATGCGTTGATCGGGCTGGCGCGAACAGCTTTTACGAGCTTGAATATTGGTCATATGGCACCTTAAGAAGTCGGTTATCCTTTGCCAATGTGGATCGTGCGCCCTGTCAGTATTCCGGCGACTATCACCGTCAGAGTAATGCGAAACAGATGGTGCGTTGTGACCAACACAGGTGTCACACCAAGGCTGAGCGCCACTAGGCTCATTTCAGTGACGCCCCCTGGAGCGAAACTGATCAACAGTGCCTCAAAAGACATAGGGACGGCCCGTTCGAGCAGCAGCGCGAAGCCCGAGGCGATGGCGAGGGTCGCGCCGACAGACAAAGCCCCAAGAGAAAATGCGGACAAAAGTCTTCTTGGGGTGGAGCGGGCAAAATTCGAGCCAAGCGCGGAGCCGACCACCAACTGTGCAACACTGACCAGCATGTCAGGGCCATTCAAATCAATAACGCCGGTGGCCTGAAAGATAGCCGCCAAAACCAAAGGGCCAATTAGAGGACCGGCAGGAAGTTTTAGTAAATAGCCGAGCAGAATGCCGATTGGCACCAAGACAGAAAACAGCATCCAATCCTGCGACTCAGCGGCGGCCTTTTCCAGCGTTTTACCGGCGGCGCTGCCCACGGTTTCGCCAGTAAATAACTGAAAAAGCAGGGGTACCGAAACAATCACCAAGACGATTCTAACAAAATGCTGGAGGCTGAGCGCCTCCACATCACCGCCCGCTTTTTCACCCAGTGAAACCGCTTCGATCAGGCCACCGGGCATGGCAGCGTATTTCGCCGTGACGCTGTCAAACCCACCGATCCGACGGAATATTCCAAAGTTGACGATTTGCGCAATTGCTAAAAATAACACCATGGCGGGCAAAGTGATGGCAAGGTCAGAAGCGGCGTTCAGCGCATCAGCGTTGAAAGTCGTTCCGATCATAATGCCAATGACGGCGATGAAGACATGGCGCAGACGGACGGGAAACCACAGCCGTTCACCAGTGCGGGAAAATGCAGTCAGTGAAACTGTTGCCGACATCGCCATGCTGCCAAGCAGGAAAGGGATCGGCAATCCGAGCCACTGCGCCAGCAACGCGCCAACCGTCCCTGACCCGAGGATCAGGGCCAATTGTAGGTATTTCTTCATAGCCATTCCAGTGCTGCCTGCTGAATGAAAGGCCACAGCGAACACCCCCTGCCCCGTTCAGACCCATTGGGGCGCGTGCATCGTTTTTCTTTGATCGGTTTCCGCATGTCGCTATTGCCTGATGTTTGGATGGCTGCTGAACGAGAAAAACGCTCTAGTAGCTCCAGCGCAACCAATGACCATTGGTACTTGGTGATTTCGATTTCTATTCTCGAACTGACGGGGCACGCGTCAGTCTATGGTCACTGTCTTCCCCGGGTTCATGATGTTCTGGGGATCTATTGCACGCTTGATCGTACTCATCAGACTGTAGGCAGCGCCATGTTCAGATTTCATGTATTTCTTTTTTCCGACCCCCACGCCGTGTTCACCCGTGACTGTACCGCCCAACTCCAGTGCCAACAGGTTGACGGCTTCTGCCAGTGTTTCAGCGGCTTTCAGTTCTGCTACATTCCCCGACTCGATTAAGATTACCAAGTGAAAATTTCCGTCACCAACATGACCCAAAATTGGGGCTATTAATCCAGATTTTTCGATCTCCTTTTTGGTACGCGCAATGCATTCCGCCAACTTTGAAATCGGAACGCAGCAATCGGTTACAAACCCGTCCGACCCGGGCCGCAGCGCCTTGGCCGCATAGTAGGCTTCGTGCCGAGCTTTCCACAGCTTATTGCGATCTTCTGCCTTAGTCGCCCACTGAAAATCAGAGCCACCAAATTCATCGCTGATATCCCTAAACATCCCAACCTGCTCAGCGGCACCTGCCTCGGACCCATGGAACTCCAGAAACAGATGCGGCTTTTCGGGCAGGTTCATATCAAGGTTATGAATATTCATGCCCTTCATCTGGACATCGTCAAGAAGTTCGACCCGTGCCAGCGGAATGCCAGATTGGATAGCCAGAATTACCGCATCGACCGCCCCGCCGATCGTCTCGAACGCACAGGTGGCGGACAGGATGGTTTCCGGTTGACCAAATAGCCGAACAGTCAGCTTGGTGATAATACCCAGCGTGCCTTCGGACCCGATGATAAGATGTGTGAGGTCATAGCCAGAGGCAGATTTTCGCGCCTGACTGCCGGTTTTTATGATCTGCCCATCGGGCAACACCACTTCAAGAGCGAGAACGTTTTCGCGCATTGTGCCATAGCGCACGGAATTGGTGCCCGATGCGCGTGTGGCCGCCATGCCCCCCATCGTCGCATCTGCGCCAGGATCGACGGTAAACATCAGGCCGGTTGCGCGCAGTTCTTCATTCAGTTGAGTACGAGTGACGCCCGGCTGCACGACCGCATTAAGATCTTGCTCATGCACCTCCAGAATATTGTTCATCCGACTGGTGTCGATGCTGATACCACCGTGAATCGGAATGATATGCCCTTCCAACGAGGTGCCCACACCAAACGGTATGACAGGGCAGCCGCTTTTCGCACATATCTTCACGATGTCGGAAACTTCCTGAGTCGTTTCCGGAAAAGCAACTGCGTCAGGCAGGGCGGGCGCAGTATAGGCCTCGTCTCGACCATGCATCTCAAGAATGGAACTGCCGGTGGACAAACGGTCCCCGAGCAAAGCACGCAGGGCATCTACAGTAGTGGCAAATGGGGATTCTGACATGTGATTTTCCTAAGTCTTCAGCCGGTTCGGAACTGTCTTCAAATTTCGGGAGGTGGCGTCGCGGCCGACGCGCCGAGAGTAATGGCCTTTTCGCGTCCACCATAGCTGGCAACCAGATCGGCTTGATCGGCGAAAGCCAGATCGTTCGTGGCATTCGGATCGCAGATTGAGCACAAGACCTCATACATTTCGTCAACCCTATTGGCGTAGGCAGCGTCTGAAGCTAGATCGCAAGTTTCCTCTGGATCTGTCACTAGATCGAAAAGCTCAGGCGCAAAGCCAACATAGTGAATGTATTTCCACCGCCCCTTCCGCACCATGAAACAGCCTGAGACAGCGCCGACAGCGTGATATTCGCTAAAAATAATACGCTCCGGATCGGGCGCGTCCTTGGCGATCTGATACAGGGATTGGCCGGGTCGGTCACCTTCAAGCGTGGCATCAAAGTGGTCAACGATAGTCTCTGACACGTCCAGCAGGCTGACTGGCGTATCGCAGATCGCTGCCTTCGTTTGGTTTGGCGGTGCAACGATCAACGGTACTGCAGCGGATTCCTCGTACATGTTGGATTTGCCCCAAAGGCCGCGGGCACCAACATTGTCGCCATGATCACTAGTATAGATGATCGTCGTGTCCTCATCCAATCCATTGGCCTTCAGGGCTTGCATGATCCGTCCGACATTATCGTCCATGTAAGAACACAGCGCGAAGTAACAGCGTATTGCCATGATCCGCTCGTCTTCGTCTTTGAATGCTGGTTCACTGCTAAGAGCAGCGTCTTGTTTGGCAACCCAAGGGTGTTGTACGTAGCCATCACGCGGATGTAATTTTGTGCGCGCAATACTGTCTGCCGGATAGAGATCGAGATATTTCTGCGGCACGATGAATGGAAAATGCGGCGCAACAAGCCCGACATATAGACACCATGGTGCATTGTTCGGTTGTGCAGCAGCGTCTTCCAGCCAACTCTCGGTGCGTCTTGTCACTTCGGCGTCGTACTTAGTGTAATTGCTCTCACCAGGACCGATATAGTCGCCCAGCATACGCGTATCGCGGTACACTCTTTCGTCTTCCTTGCGGATGGAGGCCCAAACCATGCCTGTGCCACCTGCGACCTGCATCGGGATATGTTCGACATCAAAACCTGCTGGATCATCGGCATCCCGGTAATGCAGCTTGCCGATGCTTTCCACCCGCGTATCTTGATCCTGAAGCGCGTGACCCCATCCGCGCGGCGTGCCGAGATAGGGCATCGCATTGTCCCAAAGTCGAATGTCATGCACATACTTACCCGAGGCAAACGCCGCACGGGCAGGCACACAGATGGGTGATGGTGTGTAGGCATTGGAGAACCGCGTGCCACGTGCCGCCAAAGCATCCAAATGTGGTGTTTTCGCAATAGGATGGCCCGCACAAGACAACGCCCTCGATTGATGTTCATCCGACATGATAATCAGGAGGTTTTTTGACTTACTCATGTGTTACTCGCTCTTTTCTTCTATACCGCTTTGGAAATCGGTCTTCTTTGATGCCTCCGCCAGAGATTGAATGGCGGCAAAGATGGCACTGCGTTGATTTTGCGTCAGGGATTTCAATAAGTGCTGATTGCGCGCATCCAGCTCGGGTGCCAACCCGTCCAGCGCAGCTTGACCCTTTGGCGTCAAGCTGAGCTTTAACTGCCGCTTGTCTTCTTTAAAGGGTGCCTGCGTCATAAAGCCATCCTCGACAAGCTTGTTGAGCGTTTTGCTAAATTGGCTTTTGTCTATCCCGGCTGCTTTGCGAACAGAGGTAGATGTGTATGCAACCTTCGTGCCTACCAAGCGGATGATCCGCCATTGCGGGAGGGTCAGGCTGCCGTGGCGGGCTATGATAGCACGTGCCTGTGCGTTCAGCCGAGTGTTGAGTTGAGCAATCTGGAACGGCAACAAAAGGTTCAGGTCGATGGTGCCCGCATCTACTGTCATGTCTTTTTCAGGCTTCATCACGACCTCCCTTGTTATTTATCACTACCCTCAACTGGTAGACATGTCAACATTAATACGTTGACATGTCTACCAGTTTTGAATAACGTGAAACCACATGAGGGAGGAAATCATGAAACATTTTGCGCGTAATTTGGTCGTTCTGGCCACGCTTGCTACAACCCCGCTTGCGGCCTTTGCGGAGGAATGGTCGCCTTCTGGCCCCATCAAACTGATGATTGGTTTTGCAGCAGGTGGCGGAGCTGACACACAGGCACGCCTCATCGCCGAAGGGATCGAGGCCAAAACCGGATGGAGCATCCTGCCAGAGCAAGTTACCGGCAACAGCGGACTGAACTTGGCAAAGGCGTTGGCCGCTGAACCCAACGATGGCACTGCCATCGGCATGGTCGTGTCGGAGACACTTGCATACAACGCAATGGTTGTGGGCGACCCAGAGCTTCAGGCTGATAAATTTACCTTGCTGGCAACCACAGCCGCTTTCCAACTGGGGTTGGTTGCTATGGCAGACGGTGCATTCTCTGATTGGGACAAGGTCAAGACGGCAGCCGAAGCGGGCACGCCAGTGCGGTTTGGCACAGCAACTGAAAGACAGGCCGATATGGCATACCATTTCGGTAAAGAGACTGGCATCGACTTCAACATTGTCTCAGTCGCAGGCGGCAAGGAGATCATGAACGGCATCCGCGCGGGCGATCTTGATATTGGATGGGTGGCGGGTGCGCAGTCCAAGGCGGTTTCACAGGGCGAGATGACCAATATTGCGACTGCCATTCCGACGCCACTGGCTGAATCGCCAGATGCTCCCTCGATTATCGATCTGGGCAGCAAGTTCTATCTCGACGGTTATTTCATGTTCATCGCACCAGGCGGTATGCCGGATGAAGCGCGGGCTGCATTAGCTAAGGCGATCTCTGAAGTGCTGAATGATCCGGACAGTCAAGCGGGTCAACTTGTTACACGCGGCTTTGGAGGCCCGACAGTGGTTATTGGCGACGAGCTTGACGCTATAATTGCCAAAGCCTCTGAAGACGCTAAAGCCTTGCGTGAAGCGGTTACCGAGTAAAACTGGATTTAACCAATCAGAGCAACTCTCAAGGGGAGGATCACCATGCGCCGCGTGAATTCAGATGTCGGTCTTGGTGTCTTTGCCTTGATTGTTGCCCTTGCAGCTATTTTCCTTTGGATCCCGGCCGACACTGGGACAGGCATTGTGCAAAAAATGCGCGGCCGATTGTCGATCGGCGACGCGTTTGCCCCTACTATTGCCTTTGCTGTCTTGGCTTTATCGTCTTGTCTCCTCTTGTTGGAAAGTCGCCATAGCAAAAAACCGGCAAGGCTAACCGGCCTGAATTGCCAGTTTTTAATTGTTCTGTTTCTTGTTTTTCTAATGAGTTTCACTCTCATGCGTTGGACCGGGCCGCTGGCCGTCTGGCTCGCAGGCAGTGCCTCCGACACTGAGCTTTCCTACCGCGCATTGCGTGATACAGCGCCATGGAAATACATCGGCTATCTGACAGGTGGCACGATGTTGGTTGGTGGACTTATCGCGCTGATAAATCGCTGTGTCACTTGGCGGACAATCGCAATTGGCCTGTTCGTATCTGCCGCACTCGCCGGAATCTATGATCTGCCCTTTGAAGATTTGCTTTTGCCCCCGAACGGTGACCTATGATCGATGTGCTGAACTATATCTGGCTGGGCATCACCGCTGTCTTTACAGGGCCCGAAGTTTTTTCGGTGCTGGGCATCGGCATCCCCATTGCACTGGTCATGTTGTTTTTTGGACTGCTGACCGGCATTGCGGTTGGTGCCACACCGGGGCTGGCCGGTCCAATGGCCATGGCCGTCTCTCTGCCTATCCTGATCTCTGTCTTCGGGGTTTCGGCAGATGCACTTCTACCGGTCTTCGGCTTTCTGATCGGCATCATGAAGGGTGCCACCGTCGGTGGGGCGGTACCGGCAATCCTGTTCAATACGCCAGGGACGCCCGACGCGATCATGACAACGCTTGACGGATATCCGATGACCCTGCGTGGCACGCCGCAGCGCGCATTGAGAATTGCTCATCTTTCCTCAGTTAGTGGGGACACTTTCTCAGATATCGTCCTATTCGTCTGCGCGCCATTTCTAGCGGTCGCTGTTGAATCTTTTCTTGATCTTCCCGAAAAGACTGCGCTCATCATACTGTCGCTTTCCTTCATCGCTGCTGTCATGGGTGGATCAGTAGCCAAAGGCTTGATGTCCATCAGCCTTGGCATGGTCGCGGCATTTGTGGCAACAGGAGAACATTTTTACCCGCGCCTAACATTCGGTGTAGACCAGATAGCAAATGGTTTTCCATTAATCGCAGCAGTTCTTGGTGTGCTTATCCTTGGCGAAGTGTTTCGCAGTATTGAAGACATGTGGAGAAATGCAGGAACTGACCCCACAGCCAAAGCGGCAACACATGAAGGGAAAGACGGGCTGCAAAAAGGCGACATCAAACGGATAATTCCCTATATCTGGCGATCCTCGCTGATTGGTACAGCCATTGGGGCGCTGCCCGGCGTTGGATCAACGCTCGCAGCGACGCTGGGTTACACGATGGGAAAACGCCGCCACGAGATCAAGAAAAGGCCTGAACACAAACTGTTCGGAGAAGGTGTTCCGGAAGGGATTGCTGCGACCGAAGCCGCAAATTCTGCTGTGTCAGGTGCAAACCTAATCCCCGTTCTGTCGCTTGGCATCCCGGGCAACGCAGCTGCCGTGTTTCTGATCTTGGCCGCTGACAGTATCGGCGGCTTCAATCCCGGACCTTCGGTCTTCAATTTCACTAAGCCGGACATAAACCCTGAACTGGTTGTGGCATTTGGCCTCTTTACCCTGATGGCCTGCGGCAATCTGCTTAACTGGACAATTGGCGGTTATTTCATGCGCGCGATGGGCATCATGGCCCGCATTCCGAACCATATCCTCATGCCCGTAGTGTTGCTTGTCACGCTGACCGCAATCTACATTCAGCAATCCAGTTTCACGGCACTCTGGATCACGGTCGCCTTTGGCATGCTGGGCTACATTTTTCGCCGGATCGACATTCCCGTCCTGCCGTTTGTGATTGCCTTCATCTTGGCTGGTACGCTGGAACGGACCGGGCGCCAAGCCTTCGCTGCGTCAGGCGGTGATCCATGGTTCCTGCTCAAAAGCCCAGTCGCGCTGCTCTTGTTGGTCCTCGCGCTCGCGTCAATATGGTTTTTCTCACGTAAGCAAAGGCCATTGGACTGAACTTCAGGCAGCCGCAACCCAACTACTGCAATCTAAAAACCGTTGTATGTGCAAAACCAAGATCTCGCACAATCATTTGGCAAGTTTCGCCGACTGCCATACGTTGACGCGCAAGTCGACGTTGGTGCTCTGTGAGCTTCGGTGACATATTCCGCCCCCTCGACGAAACGTGAGAATCTCACATTCGTGACTGTTGTAGCGCAAATGCGAAACGGTTTAAGCTTCACGCGCCGAAGCGGGGCTACGCCATCATCCGGCACACCGGAGTGAGCGGTGCCGAGCAATCCCGTACCGCTAGGGATGACGACAGCTTCGAACCGGAATTAGTGAAGAAGGGCCAGACCCGGATCGACGGCATGCATGACAAGATCATCGGCCTCTACGCCGCCGGTCTGACTGTACGCGACATCCGTGCTCATCTTGAGGAGGTCTACGGTCATCAGGTGTCACCGGATCTGATCAGCCGCGTCACAGCGCTGTGCTGAACGAGGTGCGCGAATGGCAATCTCGGGCGCTCACCCTATATGAATGTTTCCGCAAAATCTGGACATCAGGGCGGAACCGATTGCCATTCAAATCAGAAAATCATCGGTCAGTGCCTGCCTCAACAAGCAGCTACATAGACTTCTTCTTTTGATATGATTTTGAAACCTTCACTTCAAGTTAACGAAAGTGTCATGCCACTTTAGACCCGTCAGATGTGAAGCGCGCGACCAAGTCCTTTCATCGCTACCTCTTGCACCGTTTCTCCAAGTGTGGGGTGCGCATGGATTGTATCGGCGATGTCCGTTAATGTCGCCGCCATTTCGAGCGCAAGCGCAAACTCCCCCGCCATTTCCGACACTCCGACCCCAACAGCCTGCATTCCGAGGACAAGTTCGCTGTCTTTCGCATAGACCACACGAATAAACCCGTCGCCGCGTCCAAGAGTCATCGCTCGACCATTGCCAGCGAATGGAAAGACTGCAACTTCGTTTTCTGGCGCTTCACTTGGGAGCATCCCGACAGTAACGATCTCCGGATCGGTGAAACACACCGCGGGCATTGCGCGTTTATCCCATGTCCTCCGCCCCCCCGCGACGACCTCGGCCACCAATGCCCCTTGTGCCATTGCGCGATGCGCGAGCATTGGATCGCCAGTGACATCCCCAATTGCAAATACGCTGCGCATTGACGTCCGGCATTGATTATCAATCGTCAGATGTCGGCCATTCATGGTCAGTTCCAACCCCTCAAGTCCGAACCCGTCCGTTGCGGGCGCGCGTCCGACAGTGACCAGAACTTTATCGGCGGATAGCTTTTGTGAACCTTCCTCGGTCATCACCGTCAGTTGCCCAGCCCCGAAACCTTGGGCCTTGGCCCCAACGAGCACTGTCACACCCAATGCTTCGAGATGTTTCATAATCGGGCGCGTTAGATCGGCGTCGTATTGTGGCAATATGCGGCTTGCTGCCTCAAGCACCGTTACTTTGGCACCCAGTTTGGCCATGGCGGTTCCGATCTCAAGGCCGATGTATCCGCCGCCAACCACCGCTAGCCGTTCCGGAACGCTATCAAGCGACAGCGCCGCAGTTGATGACAGTATGTCCCCGCCAAAAGGCAAAGTTGCGATTTCCTGCGGACGAGATCCTGTCGCAATAACCAAATTCTCAGTAGAAATACGAACGGTACCCTCAGGGGTTTCAACATCCACAGTCTTGCCATCTATAATCTGGGCGTGTCCGGAAATGCTGCGCACCTTGGCTTTCTTCATCAGAGCACTGACACCGCCAGTCAATCGCTTAACGATACCGTCCTTCCACGCCACCGTCTTTGCCAGATCGATACTTGGCTTGGTCGTGGAAATACCAAGGTCGTTTTCCCCAGCGAGATGCGCCGCGATGTGAAATTCCTCGGCCGCATGGATAAGGGCCTTGGATGGAATACAACCGACATTCAAACAGGTTCCGCCGGGGGTGCTCGCTTCGACTACGATGGTATCGAGACCCAACTGACCCGCACGAATCGCGCAAACATAACCCCCAGGGCCCGCACCAATAACAAGGATTTTGCAGTTTTTGCGTTTCATGCTTCTGCCTCCATGAAGATCATTGCCGGATTCTCCAAAAGCCGCTTGGTCAGCGCGACAAAGCTGGCCGCATCCCAACCGTCAATGACCCTATGGTCAAAGCTGGCCGAGATGTTCATCATCTTGCGCGGCACGAATTGCTGGCCGTCCCACAAGGGCCGCACAGCCATTTTGTTAATACCCAGAATAGCCACTTCGGGGTGATTGATGATCGGCGTCGTGGCAAGGGCACCCAATGGTCCAAGCGAGGTGATCGTAATCGTCGACCCCGAAAGTTCCTCGCGTTTGGCCTTTCCTGCGCGGGCCACCTCGGCAAGGCGCGCAATCTCGGATGCCGTGGAAAAAGGACCAAGCGCTTCGGCGTGGCGCAGCACTGGCACGACCAGACCACCGTCGGTCATCGTGGCAATCCCGATGTGAACTGGGTTATGGCGCGTGATAACACCGCCATCATCGTCAAAATGCGCATTCATTTCAGGGTGTTTCAGTATCGCACGACAAAGTGCCGCAGTGACGAATGGCAACATGGTCAACTTGGGTCTTTCGCCCCGGTCAAGGTTCATCGCCGCCCGCAAATCCTCGATTGCGGTCACATCGATTTCCTCAATCACTGTGATATGCGGGATGCGCGTATTCGCAAGCGACATCCGGTCTGCAATCTTGCGACGCAATCCGATTACACGGATATCTTCGGCCCCCTCTCTACGTCCGGAACCCTGGCGCGTTGACCTCATTCCCGGACCGGAGGCGAATACCGCATCAAGGTCTGATTGGGTAATCCGGCCCGCTGGACCCGAGCCCGATACCATCCTCAGATCAATTCCAGCGTCTCGTGCGCGGGCGCGCACGGCGGGTGACGCCAATGGCATCTCGCCTTCGGCGCGCGGCGCATGGGCACCGCCAATCGGTTGGGCAGGTGAAGCAGGCTTTGATGCTGGCTTGGCTGGCGGTTCCGAGGTTTTTGGATCCTGCGCGGTCACCTCTGGTTTGGCAACGGCATCCGCTCCTGCTTCACTGGCCTCGCCGTCATGCTCGATTGTGACAAGTGTGGCCCCTACGGCGACCGTTTCACCAATCTCAGCACCCAGTGACACGATTGTGCCTGTATAGAGGCAGGGGATTTCAACGGTGGCTTTGTCGGTCATCACTGCCGCAATGATATCGTCTTCTTTCACCATATCGCCCGGCTTTACGTGCCACTCGACCAGTTCAACCTGTGCGACACCTTCACCGACGTCGGGAATGCGGATACTGCTTAACCCCATGTCAATCCTCCATAGTTTTTGTAAGAGCACGAGCAATTCGCTCGGTGCTTGGAAAATAGTCCCATTCCTGTGCGTGGGGATAAGGTGCGTCCCATCCCGCGATCCGCTGGATCGGTGAACGCAGATGCCAAAAGCACGTCTCTTGTACTTCCGCGATGAGTTCCGCGCCAAACCCGCTGGTTCGGGTCGCCTCGTGAACCACGACACATCGACCAGTCTTTTCAACCGACTTACGGATCGTTTCCAGATCAAGCGGCAATAGACTGCGAAGATCAATAATCTCGGCGTCAACACCAGCCACTTTGACCGCGGCCTCGGTCACATAGACCATTGTACCATAAGTCAGGACGGTCACGTCCGCACCTTCCCGCACAACGGAGGCTTTGCCCAATGGCACTGAATAATGCTCCTCCGGCACTTCGCCTGCAGGATGCGTCGCCCAGGAGACTGATTTCCCCGAATGATCGCCATAAAACGGCCCATTGTAGATGCGCTTCGGCTCGAGAAAGATCACCGGATCGGGGTCCTCGATGGCCGCTATCAGCAACCCCTTCGCGTCATAGGGCGTCGCCGGTATCACAACTTTCAGACCCGCCACATGGGTAAAGAGCGCCTCGGGGCTTTGACTATGTGTCTGACCGCCAAAAATACCGCCACCGGTCGGCATGCGTACAACCAACGGACAGGTAAACTGACCGTTGGACCGGTGCCGCAAACGCGCGGCTTCTTGGGTGATCTGATCGTAGGCGGGAAACACGTAATCAGCGAACTGGATCTCGACGCAGGGCTTCATACCCTGAGCCGCCATGCCAACGGCCAGGCCAACGATGGCGCTTTCATTGATCGGCGTGTCAAACACACGTTCCTCGCCATACTTGCTCTGCAGACCTGCGGTGCAGCGAAAAACGCCGCCGAAATATCCGACGTCCTCACCGAAAACAATGACGCTTGGATCGCGCTCCAGCGCCACATCCATCGCGCTGCGCAAGGCTTCAATCATACTCATTCGGGCCATCTCAATACCCCATTTCTTGGCGTTGCCGCCGCAAATGTTCGGGTAACTCGGCGTAAACCCCGTTGAAAATTTCCGCAGGTGACGTTGGCTTTGGGTCAACAAACGTGCCGTGCGCTTCAACTTTCTTTTGGACCTGGGATACTTCGTCCAACAATTCCGCCTCGGCCTGCACATGGCGTTCTTCGGACCAGTCCCCCCGTGCAATCAAGTGCATCTTGAGCCGCTCCACCGGATCACCCAGAGGCCATGCCTTTGCCTCATCCTTTGCGCGATAGGCCGATGGATCATCTGATGTGGAATGGGCCGCAGCACGATAAGTGAACCATTCAACCAGAATTGGTCCATATCCCTTACGTGCGCGTTCGATTGCCCATCGCGAGACAGCCAGAACCGCAAGGTAGTCATTGCCGTCCACCCGCACCGCCGGAACACCATATCCAAGAGCGCGGGCGGCATAGGTTTCGCCTTTGCCTCTGGCAACGGCTGTGTTGGTTGAAATAGCCCATTGATTATTGACAACATTCAGCACCACAGGAGGCTGATAGGTTGACGCTGACAAAAGCGCGCTGTGGAAATCGTTCGACGCAGTTGCACCATCACCAATCCATCCGGCCGCTATCTTTCCGTTGCCCTGCAACGCGCAGGCCATCGCCCATCCCACTGCCTGAACGTACTGCGTGCCCAGATTGCCCGAGATGGAGAAAAACCCGTAGTCGCGGGCCGAATGCATAATCGGCAATTGCCGCCCGCCCAGAGGGTCAAGCTCGTTTGAATAGAGCTGGCCCATTAGGGCTTCAAGCGGGTAATCAGCTGCAATCAAAAGGGTCTGCTGGCGATAGGTCGGGAAATTCATATCCCCATCTTCCAGTTGCCTTTGGAAACCACAGCCAATCGCCTCTTCGCCGGTACAGAGCAGGTAGAACGACGTCTTACCCTGCCGCTGCGCATTTAACATGCGCCGGTCCAAAGCACGCATTTTCAGCATATCCCGCAGTCCTTGGCGCAAAGTATCAGCAGGCACATCGCCTAAATACTCTGCCCACGGCCCAACCGCTTTGTTGCCTTCATCCAGCACACGGATCATGCCCACCGCAAAGGGCCAGCAATCTTGTCCGGCGACATCAAGGGCCGGAACAGGTAAACTTCCCGCAGGCGGAATCTCGATATCGGAAAAATCCGGTGTTTGATCTGGCCGCGCGGGCGGGTGTGGAAAATTGAGTTTAACATCGCTCATTTTGGTGGCATCCTTGTTCCGGCATCCAAACGAATAACTTCGCCGTTCAACATTGTGTTTTCTGCGATGTGACAAACAAGCGAAGCGAACTCTTCAGGTTTGCCTAAACGTGGTGGGAATTGAGCATGCTGCGCGAGGCTATCTTGAACTTCCTGCGGGAAACTCGTGACCATTGCGGTTCCGAAAATACCCGGCGCAATCGCCATGACGCGAACGCCGCTTCGCGCCAAATCACGCGCCATGGGCAGGGTCAGACCGGCCACCCCGGCCTTGGACGCAGCATAGGCGATTTGTCCCACCTGTCCGTCCCACGCGGCGATTGAAGCGGTGTTGATGATCACTCCGCGTTCGCCGTCGGCACCTGTCGCATCGGTGCCAACCATGCCCGCGGCAGACTGCGTTGCAACATTGAAAGAGCCGATCAGGTTGATGCCGCACACCTTGGCAAAAAGCGCAGCATCATGCGCCCCTTCCTTGGACACACTGCGATGCGCGGGGGCAATTCCGGCGCAGTTGACGCAAATCCGCTCTTGCCCATGTACCGCGCGCAACGCAGACAGCGCCTCACTGACCGACACTGCATCGGATACATCACATCGCGCAAAGGAACCGCCCAAACGTGCGGCAACCTCGCGGCCTTCGTCCTCGTTCATGTCCAGAATGCCAACCCGCACATCCCGTTCTGCCAGCGCTTCTGCCACCGCGAGGCCAAGGCCGGAGGCCGCGCCGGTAATGATGGCCGTTATTTCAGAGCTCAGTTTCATCTTGCCCGCCCTCCCAGCAGTTCGCGTGAAATGTTGATGCGCTGTACATCCGAAGTTCCCTCATAAATTTGACAGACCCGTACATCGCGATAGATGCGTTCAAGCGGGAAGTCGGCCAGGTAGCCATAGCCACCCAGTGTTTGGATCGCATCCGACACCACCCGTTCGGCCATCTGACTGGCAAACAGTTTGGCAATCGAGGCTTCGCGAAGACAAGGTGCGCCGCTGTCCTTCAGTCGCGCCGCGTTCAGCACAAGTTGGCGTGCGGCCTCAACCTGCATGTCCATGTCCGCCAACCGGAACGCCACTGCCTGATGCTGTGCAATTGGTTTCCCGAATGTGACGCGGTCCTGTGCATAGACAACCGCTACATCCAGTGCGGCCTGCGCCATACCAACCGATTGCGCCGCAATACCTATACGGCCGGTTTCCAGCGAAGACAGCGCTATGGCCAGCCCCTGCCCTTCTTCGCCAATCAGATGCGACGGTTCAACTTCGAGACTGTCGAAAGTTAGAGTGCATGTGTCGGATGCTTTTTGTCCCAACTTATGCTCTGGCGCACCCACCGTGAAACCTTGGCCGCCTGGTTCTATGTAGAAGGCGCTAATACCCTTTTTTCCGGCGTCCTTATCGGTGACGGCAAAGGCGACGATCCCGCCTGCAATTCGCGCCGAGGTGATAAACTGCTTTGATCCGTTTAATACATAACCCGATGCACTGCGCTGCGCCGAACATTTGATTGCCGCCGCATCACTGCCCGTATGCGGCTCGGTTAGGGCAAATGCCCCGATGAACGCGCCTTCTGCAGCAGGAGTTAGCCACCGTTGCTGTTGCTCGGGTGAAGCAAATCTGCTGAGGATTGCGCAAAACGGTGCGTTGTGGACTGACATCATGGTTGAAACAGCTCCATCACCTGCCGCCATCTCCATCAAAGCAAGCGCATAAGATACATAATCCGTTCCGATCCCTCCCTGATTTTCGGGAACAGTCATCCCGAGAAAGCCAAGCTTGCCCATCTCGTTTATCACATCCGGTTCGATACACCCCGCCGCCTCTCGTGCGGCAGCGCCGGGGGCAAGCCGATCTCGGCTGAAATCGCGCGCCGTCTTCTGGATCAATTCCTGCTCTTCGGTCAAAATTCCGGTCATATCAGTCTCTTTCGATGGCAATTGAAAGGGCTTCACCGCCCCCGATACAGATTGATGCAATGCCCCGCCTCAACCCCCGTGCCTCCAGCGCGTGCAGAAGTGTTACAACGATGCGCGCACCAGACGCCCCGATTGGATGGCCAAGCGCACAGGCGCCGCCGTTGACGTTGACGCAATCATCCTGAACGTTGAGGTCGCGCATGAACGCCATTGGCACAACGGCAAAGGCTTCGTTAACTTCCCACAAGTCCACATCTGACGCCTTCCAGCGCAGATTTTCCAGCAACTTACGTGTCGCCATGACCGGCGCAGTCGTAAACAAGCGCGGTGCCTGCGCATGAGATGCAGTCCCGACAATCCATGCCCGTGGACCCAGACCCTGCTTCTCAACGGCAGCCTCAGAAGCCAGAACCAGCGCCGCTGCACCATCCGAAATTGACGACGAACTTGCGGCGGTCACAGTCCCATCAGGCCGAAAGGCGGGTTTTAGGTGCGGAATCTTATCTGGACGCGCCGCGCCGGGCTGCTCATCCTCGCTGACGATCACGTCGCCCGAACGAGTAGATACGGTGACTCCCGCAATTTCCGTATCAAAGCCTCCCTGCTTTTGAGCCGCCAGCGCACGAGCAAGGGAGCGTATAGCGAAATCATCCTGCGCCTTACGGCTGAAAGCGTATTCATCCGCGCACATCTCGGCGAACGTTCCCATCAATGCACCTTGCTCGTAGGCGTCTTCAAGCCCGTCAAAAAACATGTGGTCAACCATCTGACCGTGACCCAAGCGCTTTCCATTGCGCGATGTCGGCAGAAAATGTGGCGCGTTGGACATGCTCTCCATGCCGCCGGCGATCATAATCGCCCCGTCACCTGCCCTTATACGCCCGGCGGCATCAATGATGGCCTTCATCCCGGAGCCGCAAACTTTGCTTATGGTGGTGGCCGGAATAGACTGTGGCAAGCCGGCCTTTAGAACAGCCTGTCGCGCAGGCGCCTGCCCTACCCCTGCAGACAACACCAGCCCGATCGCTGCTTCGTCAATCTGTTCGTGCGCGATAGCCGCATCTGTGACGGCGGCCATGATCGCAACAGCAGCAAGCTCTGGCGCGGAAAGCGATGACAACGACCCCTGAAATGCAGCCATTGGTGTCCTACGCGCGCCAATCAATGCGACTCTTTGCATGTCAGAATCTCCAATAACAGTTGATTTTGGTCAATATAGTTGCAAACTTGCGCAAGTTGTTGCCAATCTAGCCCATAGGGGCCATAAATTGTGCATAGGTTTTAGTGATATTCGGCAAAATGGAGCTAATTCATGCAAACTCTAGACGAGATGGATCTGAAAATTCTTCGCGTAATGCAAAGCGACGGGGCGCTGTCAGTCACTGAAATTGCTGAAAGAGTTGGCCTGTCGCAATCGCCCTGCTCCCGGAGGATATCCCAACTTCAATCAAGCGGTATTGTGCTCGGAAAACGCACAGTGCTTGATCCTAAAAAGTTGGGTTTCCAGACATTGGTCATCGTGCGTATCAAGTTGGACAACCACGAAGAGGGGACGCTCGAAGCGTTCAAAAAAGCGGCACGCGGCATTCCGGAAATCCAGATTGCTCTCCTTATCTTGGGGGATTTCGATTTCTATCTACGCATATCGGTTAGGGACATTGAACACTACCAACAGCTACTACAGAAAAAACTGGTCACACTGCCCGGTGTTAGAGAAATGCAAAGCTCTGTCATTCTTGAGGTCGTCAAGGACACTTCTGCCCTGGCAATCTAGCGACACACGCCGTCCAAAAGCTCGCTGCTTTATGCTTTTATAAGTGCCTTCGCCGCCACAATAAAGCTAGTGTAGCCACCCGAAAATCGTACCTCTTATTGTCTCGGACTTAATCAAGGCCGAACATTTTTCGCAAGCGTCATAATCATCAATGAAATGCCTCCCTGGTCCAACTTTGGCCAAGCTGTCATTGTAATACGATCAACTCTTGGTCTTGTACTTCGTAGGTGGCCCAACTGCGCATGCCGTAAGCTATCACGCTGGATTCATACAATGAATCCCATCAACGTATTCGTGCAACAAAGCCGTATCCGCTGCTAAATTGGGTTTGACTGACGGTAGCGCTGAACTGATCCGGAATGCCCAGAAATCAGAACTCAACATCGAAATGTCTCTATCGGATCACCAAGTACATTCGTGTTCACAACCAACCCGAGCCCTGGTAGATCTGGCACATGTACGCCGCCGTCGACGACGGGCGCATCGAATTTCGCTGTGGTCAGGGTGACCATTTCGCGGCAATCAAGGATGCAGCGCAGGTTGCGCTGCGGTACTGTCGCGCCAAGATGCACTATGCCCGCAAACGCAATGGTTGATCCTACTGTATCTTGGACCGACACGGTCAGACCCGCAGCGCAGGCAATGTCACGTTGACGCCTCCCCGGTGTCAATCCGCCGGATTTGGATATCTTCAGACCAATTCCGTCTGCTGCGTCACACGCAATGATCTGAATGATGTCGGCGTCGTCTTGCGCCAGTTCATCCATAATAATCGGGACATTACACCGTTTCCGCAACGACAGCGTTTCTCCCCATGTCGCACAAGGCGCTTCTAGCGTGAAATCCAAGCCGCTTGGCAACAGCCGCAACATCCTGAGCGCCGTTTCTGGAATCAAGCCGCCGTTGGCGTCAGCGAGGAAAAATTCGCCCGGACGGCGGTCTGCCAAACAGGCTGCGATCCGCTCTGCATCCAAGGCGGGTCCGCCCTCAACGTCCAGCGCACCGATCTTGATCGAATGTCCCATAAATCCCTTTGTGCGATGCGCGGCGACGCGGGTGCGCATATCGTCCGGCGTGCCCGCATAAATCGAAGAAATTGTCGGCAGACGATGACCAGTTGAGCCGCCCAGTAATTCACAGACCGGAAGGCCAACGGATTTTCCAAAGATATCCCAACAGGCAATATCAAGAGCTGCCTTGGAGTGGTTATGGCCCACCAGAGCCCCCTGCATTACTTCGTTGATCCGTTCGACCTGCCGGGGATCGCGCCCGATAAGGTGTGGCGCGATTTCAGCGATGCCTGCCCGCACGCCCAAGGCATGCGCAGCGATATAGGTCGCACCGAAGGGAGTGCTTTCACCCCAACCTTCAATGCCGCAGGCAGTTTCGATCCGCACAATAGTCGCGTCAAACGAACGGTATTCGCGACCACCCGATAAGGTGTAGACGCCGCCTGAATATGGAAGGTCGACTTGATAAACTTCAATTATTTCAATTTTCATGGGTGTATCCCGGTGGAATAAGCACAAGCTTGCCGGTGTGTTTCTTAGCAAGGAAATCTTCCTGAGCTCTCGCGATTTCGGCCAACGGATAGGATTTGGCAACGACGGGGCGAATGTCCCCTGCTTCGATATATGAGATGAGATCGGCAAAGATTTCATCCTCTTGGAAAGTACAGCCAAACAGGGTCAGATCCTTGAGGTACAGCGTGCGTATATCGATTTCAACAATAGGTCCGGCGATTGCACCAGCCGCCGCATAACGCCCACCTCGACGCAACACATCCAAGAAGGAAGACCATTGCGGGCCCGCGACCAGATCGACAACCACGTCGACGCTGCCGTCCCCAAGTTCCGCTACGAGATCGGCGTTGCGATCAATGACCTGATCGGCACCGAGGGCCAGTACCTCACGGGTTTTGGAGGGCGACGACATCGCAATAACCTTGGCACCGCGACGTTTGGCCAGCTGCACGGCGGCCGAGCCGACACCACCCGATGCACCCGTGATCAGCACCGTTTCCGCGCCTAAATTAACATGGTGGAGCATGTTTTCCGCCGTAGAGTAGGCGCACGGAACAGAGGCCAGCTCCGCGTCCGACCAATCACAATGAACCACGTGGGTCTCACGCGCGGGAGCCTTGGCATATTGCGCAAATCCGCCGTCGCATTCGCTGCCGAACGTCCAACATTCATAGGGTCGGTAATCCACGTAGGACCGTAACATATTGCGCACAAGAACACGTTCTCCGATGCGGGCAGTACCAACTTTTTCGCCAACTGCAACGATGCGTCCACAGACATCGGCACCCTGGATGCGCGGAAACGCCATCGCGACACCTGACCACGTCGCATCGTCGTCCTTCGCACTGTCTAGGCCCGTTGCCCCACCGGAGGCCGTGTCTGCAGTGACACCTTTGGAATACCATCCAATCCGCGTGTTGATATCTGTGTTGTTTATCCCCGCTGCAAAGACCTGGATCAACACTTCTTCCGGTCCGGGAACAGGGACTGGAACGTCATGGCGAAATTCCAGTTTTTCCAATCCGCCATGACCTGTAAGAAGGACTGCTGACATATGCGATGGGACTGATGGCATTGCTTCACCTGCTGGCTTGGTTTGGATTACGCCCCTAAACCTGCGTTTTCGGTTTTTGGATCAAAGGGCTATTTGACTTAAATTCTCCGATTTATCCCAGATTTTGACAGCTACCTTAACGACAGATCCATCAGATTTTACGTCGCCTAGAGCGATTTCGAAAAGCGCACATCATATCTTCGTTGGCTGAGACGTGGGCTCAAACGCCGCCGGGGGTGCGCGGCACCAGTGCTTTGAGCACATCCGTCATCCTGAGTGCACCGACCACATCGCCATCCTGAACGGCTGTCAAAACCACATTTGCCTGACCATTAGCAGCAAGGATCGCCTGCTCTAACGTTGCATCCATGTCGATCTTTAGATCCGATCCGTTGGCCTGAACTTGGGTCATAACAGATCGCACCCGCAAGACACGCGCACGGTTAATGTCGCCAACAAAGTCTTCGATATACGGATCGGCCGGGTGCAGCAGTATCCCCTGCGGCTCACCCTGTTGGATGATCTCTCCATCTTTAAGAATGACAAGATGGTCGGCAATTTTCAACGCTTCATCAAGATCGTGGGTAATGAATACTACGGTCTTTTTCAGGTCCTTCTGAAGCTCCAGAAGCAAGTCCTGCATGCTGGACCGGATCAACGGATCGAGCGCGGAATATGCCTCGTCCATGAGCATTAATTCGGAATCCGATGCCAGTGCGCGTGCCAGCCCGACGCGCTGTTGCATCCCACCTGAAAGTTGGTTCGGATATAGGTCTTCCGAGCCGCCAAGCCCAACGCGGTTCAGCCATTTTCGCGCAATCTTGTCTGTTTCGGCTGCGTCTTCACCGCGGACGGTGCGGGCCATCCCCGCGTTTTGCAACACTGTTTCATGTGGCAAAAGCGCGAACTTCTGAAACACCATCGACATCTGTGTCCGGCGCAGCGCTCGCAAGTCATCCTTGCCAAGTTTCATGACGTCGCTGCCATTGACGAGGATTTCTCCGAACGTTGGATCAATCAGCCGATTAAGATGCCGGATCAGCGTCGATTTACCCGACCCTGACAATCCCATGATCACCGTAATTTTGCCCTTTTCGATCTCCACATTGATGTTGCGCAGACCCAAAACCTGACCGTGTGTTGCCAGCATGTCAGCCTTGCTCATACCGCCCTGGGCCAGCGGCACCATCTCGGCGGCCCGGTTTCCGAAAATCTTGTAAAGACCGCGGATTGATACGAAATTGTTGTCCATGACTTCTCCGCTCATGTCGTGTGGGTCTTGTTAATGCGCTCTAAGGCGGCCTTGCTGACGCGGTCCAAGACAATAGCAAGCAGGACAATGGCAAATCCCGCGACCAACCCGACACCCAGTTCGAGCTTGTTGATGCCGCGCAATACCAGCGTTCCAAGACCGGGGGCCGACACCAACGACGCTATCACTACCATCGACAATGACATCATAATGGTCTGGTTTATCCCAGCCATAATATTTGGCAACGCCAGTGGAAATTCCACCCGGATCAGTTTCTGCCAAGCCGTCATACCAAATGCATCGGCCGCTTCCTTGACGTCGAAATCCACCAGTCGGATACCCAGATTGGTCAGGCGGATCGCGGGAACGATGGCATAGAGAATGATGGCAATACCGTAGAGTTTGGGCTCGGTCACGCTGAACAAAAAGATCAATGGGATGAGGTACACAAATGTCGGGAGCGTCTGGAGCATGTCGAGGATCGGAATCATGATCCGCTGCAGCCGGTCGCTACGCGACATCAAGATGCCAATCGGCACGCCCAACAGCACGCAAATACAGGTGCAGACGAGAATGATCGACAGGGTCTGCAACGCCGGTTCCAAATGATCGACGAAGGCGAGGATGACAAAGACCACGCCGGTGAAAACCGTCATCCCTGTGCGCCGCGTGGCGAACTGCACCAGCACCAGCAGCGCAAGGATCAATACCCAGCCCGGAACCGCAGCAACCAGATCAAGTGCGCCTTGCAATCCCCAGCTCAGCGGTTGTGTGATCGGACCAAGCACCGACTTGATGGGGTCCTTGACGCTGAGAAACATGTTTTCCAACCCCGCTGTCATGTCTCGGGTGCGGGGAACGGCCCCGCAGGCCGCGTGCAGGCCATCCAGCGACGGCAGCGAAAAACCCTTGTCTGCGGCCGCACCACCACTGGCCTTGGCCAGAAGGTCGGCCATCGACGCAGGACCGCCCGTCGCCCCGGCATCACACCAGTCGCGCAACCCAAGCGTGTTGAAAAGACCTTCGTAGCCTGCCATTTGGAAACTTCCTTCTATGGCCCCGTTCAACCGAAACTTCCAAGGGCCGCCTGAACCGGCGGCCCCCGTGTTTTCGGACCGTTATTTCAGCAGCGACGCGAGGCGGTCTTTGGCCTCTGCGTTCAACCAGCCCGCCCAGACATCCGGATATTCCGTCAGAAAATGCACCGCGGTTTCGTCAGCGGTGGCGTTGTTGGCGTTCTGCCACTTAAGCAGATCGTTCATTGCCTGGTTGGGAAAGCTGACATTGCGCATCAGCTCGGCAATCTGCGGTTCGCGTTCGACAAAGGCGCTGGTGCTCCCGGTGAGGACCCGGTCATTCGGATACCCGGACTTGCCCGGATTGGCGCAATCGGCGCTTCTGTTGCAGGTGTGGATCGCCTCGACGTATTCGCCCATATCCACCTTCACCATCGGGAATTTGGCGATCGTCGGCGTTGGCGACCAGTAATATCCGAACCAGGGTTCATTGTTGGTGTAGGCGGATTCAATCGACGCGGCCAAAGTCTCACCCGAACCGTGGTTGAAAACTTCCAGCCCCCGCCCCTCGAAATCCCAGGCCTTTTGCAGGTTGTCCGCGACGATCCGGCAGCCCCAGCCATCCGGACAGCTGTGAAAGCGACCACCGACCAAATCTGGGTTGGCCAAGATGCCTTCCATCGTGGTCAGTTCGGGATGCTCTGCCGCCAGATAGTCAGGTATCCAATACCCGCCGATGCCACCATCGGTCAGGACATTCCCCAGCGTGACCACGGTGCCTGCCGCCTCAAGTTCTTCGTATTTGGGAGCGGAGTTGATCCAAAGTTCCGTCACGATATCAGGCTCGCCCTTTTCGGCAATCGACGTGATCGCGGGCGCGACAGAGGTGTTAAGGACCTGCACATCACAGCCGTATCCCTGCTCCATGAGGAACTTTGAAATCGACGTGACGATGGCCGCAGAGGCCCAGTTCATTTCGGTAATGATGACCTTGCCGCACGCTGCTTTGGCAGCGCCGGCGAAAGAGATAGACAGGACTGCAGCGGTCAGGAGAGACAGGACTGGACTCATTTCATAATTCCTCTTTGCCAAAATACCGCGCGCCCGGCATTGGGCGCGCGATCAGGATGTTACTGCAACAACGCTGACAGCTTTTCGCGCGCAGCATCGTTCAGCCAGCTGCCCCAGACGTCCTTGTAGGTCGTCAGAAAATGCACGGCAGTTTCTTCGGAGGATGCATTGTTGTCCTCCTGCCATGCCAGAACCGCGCTCATCTGCTCGTTGGTAAAGCTCACCTTGGACATCAGCGCAGCAATCTCGGGCTGGCGCGTTTCAAAGTCGGTGGTGACAGCCGTGACAACTTCGGCGGGCGGGTAAGACGATCTGCCCGGTGTCGCGCACTCCTCGGCCGCGTTGCAGTCGTGGATTGCTGCGTCATAGGGGCCAAGGTCGATCTGCACCATCGGATACTTACCCAGAACGCTTGTCGGTGCCCAGTAGTAACCGAACCAGGGCTCCTTGTTCTCGTAGGCGCCCGCAATCGCGGCGGCCAGGGTTTCGCCTGAGCCGTGGCTGAAGACCTCAATGCCGTTTCCTTCCAGATCAAAGGCCTGAGCCAGATGTCCGTTTGTCACCTTGCAGCCCCAGCCGTCCGGGCAGTTGTGGAAACGGCCGCCCACCAAATCGGGGTTGGCAAGGATGCCTTCCATCGTGGCCAGTTCGGGATGTGCATCGACCAGATATTGCGGCACCCACCACGCATCGACGCCGCCGTCCGACAACACGTCAGTCAGTGTCGTGATCTTGCCTGCGGCTTCGAGTTCGGGATAGGCGGGCACACCGCTAAGCCATAGCTCAGTCACGATGTCCGGCTCGTTGGTCTCTGCTACCGAGGTGATCGAGGTCACCGTAGCCGATGGCACAGTCGTCACCGTGCACCCGTAGCCCTGCTCCATGAGGAATTTCGAGATCGAGGTGACAACCGCAGCGGACGCCCAATTCATTTCCGTAATCGTGACATTGCCGCACTCGGCATACGCGGCAGAGCCGCTTGCCGTGAGGGCCGCCGCCGCTAGGGTCAGTCTGACTTTATTGAGTTTCATGGTACTCTCCCTGATTGTTGGCCGCCCCGGCCAGAAGACCATGGAGCGGCACATCCCCGTCCGCCCTGAAAGAGCGGAAGCGAAAGGGTGCGATCATCAGGTTAAGTCAGGGACATGATCCAAGCTAACAAATATAATTGATTGGTAATATCGAGAAATTCAATTTAAGTCTGAGGCCTGACCGGTGCCGCTGGGATCACAATGCAAAACGTTTGATTGCCCTTTCATCGAACGTGAAGCCTGTGCCGGGACGGGTCGGGATCACGATATCGCCGTCCTCAATCTGCATCGTCTCGTTGAACAAGGGGGCGTACCACGGCATGTGTTCGACCGAGATGCAGTTGGCGGCAGAGCCGGCAATGGAAAGGCTGTGTTCGGTAAAGATGTGGGTGGACACCGGCAAGTCGTAGCTTTCGGCCAGTGCCACGGCGCGGCGCATCTCGGTCAGCCCACCGATGCGTTGCAAATCGGGCATCAGGATGTCGGCGGCCCCTGCCTCGATCATCCGGCGGATGCCATAGCGCGTCCATTCCGTTTCACCCGAAGCAACGTTGATCTCCAGCGCGCGGCGCACCTCAGCACTGCCTGTCAGGTTGTGGACATCGACCGGTTCTTCCAGCCATGACACGTCCAGTTCCTCAAGCATACGGCCAAGGCGAATCGCCTGTTTCGGGCGCAGCGACTGGTTGGCATCGGTCAGGAGTTCCACGTCAGGGCCGACGGCATCGCGCACCGCGCGAACGCGGGTGATATCGACGTGGCTGTCCGGGTTGCCAACGCGAATTTTCATCGCCCGAAAGCCCTGATCCAGAAACTCCTGCGCCTCGGTCACCAACTCGTCGATAGAATAGGACAGCCACAGACCGCCGCTGGCGTAGGTGCGTATCCGGTCACGGCAGGCACCGAACAGGTGATGTAGCGGGGCATCCGCCGCCTTGCCGATTAGATCCCAGCACGCCGTATCCAGAGCCGACAGTGCTGAGATCGTCACACCGGCATATCCGGTCGGATTGATATCGGCCCAGATCGCGCTGTTCATGCCCGTCACGTAATGCGGGTCGATGCCTTCGACCCGATGCGCAAACCCGCGGATCATCTCGTCGAACGCCTTAAGGCGGGCTGCGTTGATCGTAAAGATATAGCTTTGCCCGACAAGCCCGGCGTCGGTTTCCAGATCAACCAGCACACAGCCGACAGACCGCATGTTATGGATCGCCGTTGTGATCGGCTTGCCCATCGGCACATCGACCAGGCGGGTTTTCAGTCGGGTGATTTTCATCGGTGGGGGCTTCCTGATTTGCTGGGCTGCTCAGGCGCTGGTCAGTCGCGCCGCTTCGACGGCGCGGGCCGTCAGCCCTGCATTGGTAGCGTCGGTGCGGGCCGCAATAAAAAGCGCGCGTTGCATGACCGGGGCATCCTGAACCACGAACAGCCGCCCCGAGCCAACCAGCGGTTCGGCCACGCGCTTCAGGAAATACCCTGACCCGCCCGCGGTCAGTATGTGATCCAGCGCGACAGAGGATTGCCGCACTGTCAACTTGTGGCTGAAAACCCCCGGAAAATACGCACTGTGCAGCGCCCGGAACGTATCGCCCCAATCGACAAAGACGTAGCCCGGAACAACGCCACCTTCGACCTCGCGCGGCGTGGTGGCATACATGACCAGATCCTCCTGAACCAGCAGTTCGCTCGTCGCCTCGGCGCAGTGTTGTGGATCATACAGGATCGCGACATCCAGCAATCCCGCCCGCAGCTTTTGCATCAGGACGTCTGACCGGTCCGCAAGGATGCTTGTTGCGACATCCGGCATCTCGACAGAAAGCCGCCCGGAAAGCCCCAAAACCATGAGCGGCCAGTGGTTTTCTTCAATCCCGATGGAAAGGAGCGCTTTCTGGCCCTCCGGCAGGCTGACCTCTTGTTGACCGCGTTCCCAGGCGCGCACCACATTGATAGCACTGCTGTGAAACTGATGGCCGCCGGTCGTGAGCACGACGCCGTTTCTTTTGCGATGAAACAGGGGCTGTCGCAACCGGTCCTCAAGCGCCTTGATCCGGGCGCTCACGGTGGATTGCGTCACATGCAGCTGATCGGCGGCCAATTGAAAACTGCCGGTGGCCGTGACCTCGAGAAACGAGCGAATATGTTCAATGTTCATGGCGGGCACCGCATCATTGATGAAATCGAATTTCTCGATACAAGGCGCGAATTATATTCACTTGTCAAGTAGAAGCCGATATTACAAACTCCCCCCACTGTCGGCCGGTCCGGCTGCGACTTATGGCATGGAGATGGCAATGCGTGTTGCTTTTATCGGTTTGGGGAACATGGGCGGCCCGATGGCCCGTAATATCGCACTGGCGGGTTATGACCTGACGGTCTTCGATCTGAGTCCCGAAAGGACCGCGGAAGTCACACCGCTGGGTGCCAAACCCGCCGACAGCATTGTTGCAGCGGTTACCGGGGCGGATGTCGTCATGACGTCGCTTCCCAATCCAAAGGTAATTCAAGCCGTCGCGACCGGTACGGGCGGTATTCTGGCCGCAATGCCGAAAGGCAGCACATGGATTGAACTGTCCACCAACAATCTTGATTGCGAGCGGGATGTGCGCGGTGCCGCGAATGCCGCCGGTATCGACTTTCTCGATGCGCCGATCAGCGGCGGAATCGAAGGCGCGGCACTTGGGTCGCTGACGATCATGGTGGGCGGCGAGGCCGAGGTCTTTGCCCGCCATGAGGCCCTGTTCAACGTCATCGGCGGGAACGTGCGGCATCTAGGCCCGCATGGTGCGGGTTATGTCGCCAAGATCGCGCAGGTCGTTCTGTGCTATCTTCATTCCGTTGCATTGTCCGAGGCCATGATGCTGGGCGTCAAGGGCGGCGTACCTGCGGATACGATGCTGTCGATCATCCAGAACAGCACGGGTCGGTCCTATGTCGCTGACCGCTATGGCCCGGCAATCCTGAACGGCACCTACGATCCCGGCTTTGCGCTGGGGCTGGCGCACAAGGATATGGCGCTGACGCTGGAGCTCGCAAAATCCGTTGGGGCGACGCTGCCGATGTGCGCCCAGGTCGAGCTCATCTATGATCAGGCGGTCAAGAAATACGGCTTTGACGAGAACCATCTGATGGCCGTCAAGCTGCTAGAAGACGCCAACGACATGCCGCTGCGATCAGACACATTCGTACAATCCTGAATTACCGGAAAAAGGAAAACACCATGGCAAAAGAACTCAACGCCGACGATTTCGCAACCGCAGGTGGCCACGCCAACATCTCGCCCGAGGAATGGCAGGCGCGGGTCGATCTGGCCGCACTCTACCGGCTGGCCAACATGTACCACTACGACGATCTGATCTGGAACCACATTACTATGCGCGTGCCGGGCACGGACCATCAGTTCCTGCTGAACCGCTTCGGGTTGCTTTACAACGAGGTAACCGCGTCCAACCTGATCAAGATCGACGAGACCGGCAAGGTGCTCTACGGCCCCAGCGATGTAAACACCGCAGGTTTTGTGATCCATTCTGCCATCCATAACGCCCATCACGACATGAAGGTGGTTCTGCACGCCCATGCGCCTGCCGGTCTGGCCATCACCGCGCTGAAGGACGGGCTGGATTTCCTGACGCAGGATGCCTCGATGCTCTATGGCGACATCGGCTATCACGACTGGGAAGGTCTGTCGCTGACGCTGGAAGAACGCGACCGGCTGGCGGCGAACATCAAGGGCAAGAAATGCCTGATCATGCGCAACCACGGCTTTCTCGCGGTGGGCGAAACCGCAGGCGAGGCGTTCATGAACCTCTACTACACGATCCGGGCCTGCCGGGTGATGATCGACGCCCTGTCGACCGGCCTGCCGCTGGACAAAAGCACCAAGGATATCTGGAACCTCGCCCATCGCCAGTACAACGATTTCCCGCTGGGCAAATATGAATGGCCTGCCCTGCTGCGGCAGGTGGGACGGGTCGATCCGCTGTACAAGTACTGATCCTTGTCCGGGTGGGGCCATGTCATCGCCCCACCCAGGCAATCACGCTGATCGAAGCCTTGCAATTCATTCGCAGAACTTTTCGAAAGCCATTCACCGCGTATGTCTATCCTGCTCAACAACCACGGCTATGACAACAAGAGCTGGCAGTCGGAATTGCTGCGGCAACTGCCGACCGAAACGGTCCACAATTTTGGCGACCAGTTTGATCCGAACGACATTACCTATGCGTTGATCTGGAATCATCCGCCGGGGGACCTCAACCGTTATCCCAACCTGCGCGCCGTCTTTTTGCTGGGCGCAGGGACTGAGCATCTGGCCGCCGACCCCATGCTGCCGGATGTGCCAGTGGTCATTCTGGCGGACCCCGCCGTGGCGCGCGACATGGCGGGCCACGCGCTTTACTGGGTTCTTGAACGGCACCGGCACTATTACACCTATCGCGAACAGCAAACCGCACGGCACTGGGAACGCCGCTCTATCGTGCCGACGGGACATTTCAAAGTCGGGGTATTGGGCCTTGGACGCATCGGCGCGACGGTTGCGCAGCGCATCCACGATAGCGGGTACGCCGTGACGGGTTGGGACGCATTTCCGATCCGAATTGCGGGAATTGACGCGCGGCATGGCCCGGCTCAGTTTTGCAACTTCCTGTCGGAACCGGACATCATCATCAATTGCCTCCCCCTCACCGATACAACGCGGCATATGCTGGACGCTGGCGCATTTGCCGCGATGGGGCCCGGCACGTTCTTTGTGAACATCAGTCGCGGCGCGGTAGTCGACGACGGCGCGCTGCTTGACGCATTGAACAGCGGCCATTTGTCGGGCGCGGCACTTGACGCCTTCAGCCTCGAACCATTGCCGGACCGCAGCCCGTTCTGGACACATCCACTGGTGCACGTCACTCCGCATATGGCGGGTGCTACATTTGCGGCCTCCGCTGTGTCGGTGATCGTCGAGAACATATCAAAGCTAAACCGGGGTGAAGTGGTTCAGCCATTGTTTGAACGGCACAAGGCTGGATAGGCAAAAGGATAGCGAAATGGCACAATATATGCCCAATGGGATTGCGCATGTTCAGATGGATGGCGACATCGAAACTGAGCATTTTTCATTTCTGCTGCTGCCACAATTTTCCATGCTCGCCTTCAGTTCCGCGATCGAGCCGCTGCGCATCGCCAACCAACTGACAGAGCGTAATCTGTATAGCTGGGAAACCCTCTCTTACACGGACTCACGGATACAATGTTCCAACGGGGTCACGATGACGGCGGACGTCGCAATGGAGGAGGCCAGCAGCGAAAGCAACTTGATTGTCTGTGCGGGGGTCGAGCCTGAGCGAAATCAGTCCAAGAAAGTTTCTGACTGGATAAGGCGGGGCTGGCGTCGTGGCCGCACTGTTGGTGGTCTGTGCACCGGGGCCTATATACTGGCTCATGCTGGCATCCTTGAAAACACCGCATTCACTCTGCATTGGGAAAATCTGGACAGTTTCAGGGAGCGGTTTCCCAACCTCGATCCACTGGAACAGCTCTATGTTCTGGACCGGCGCATCCTGACCTGCGGCGGCGGGGCGGCAGCAACCGATATGATGGTGCATCTTATCCGCGAAAAACACGGCGGTGTTCTGGCGGATACCATTCTGAACATGTGCCTGATGCAATCGGCGCGACCCGGCAACGCCCGCCAGCGCAGCGCGACATCTGCATTGCTGGCAACCCGCCATGTCAGGCTGGCGGCCATCGTAGACTACATGCACGACAATCTGGAGGACGAAATCAGCCTAAAGCAAATCTCGTTCCAGTTCGGCCTGTCTATGAGGCAGATGGAGCGGCTTTTCTCCCGCTACACCAACACCTCGCCAAAGCAGTTTCTAGTCGGGCTACGGCTTGAACGCGGGCGCGCATTATTGGCAGATACCAATCTATCCGTCGCTGAAATCAGCGCCGCTGTCGGGTTTTCGTCGAAGACCCACTTTTCCAAACGGTTTGGCCAGAAATTCGGCGTCTCCCCCAGCAAGTTTGCCGTCTCACGCGTCAGTTAGGTGATCTGAAATTATATCCCTATAACCAACGTTTTTATCCGGACGTTCACTAACTTGGTTGTAGTAGCTACCAAACAGCTGAAAGAAGTTATTTGGAAGGAAAAGAGTATGTTGGACGTCTGAAAGCGGCGGTGGCCTCAATCGGTCGACGCAAAACCCCATTGTACTCAAATGCGCCACCGGGGTTCTCAAGCATATCCGCGATCCGTGGTGCAGGAATAAAGCTGGTCACATTGTTCTTGCCTTGCGGAAATGCTGCAATCTTGATCTGCCTCCGGCTGGTGCCTGTGGCGTTTTCTGCTGAATACCCAAAACCAATGCCGGTTCCGCGATGCCGCCCAACAACGCCCCGAGCGCAATCGTCGCCCAATACGGTTGTTCGCCGTGATCTTGTCTGTTCAAGGACCACGCGATCGATATCATCGTTTTCTGGGTGCTCATGCGCTTTGCGAGATCGATGATCGCATCCGTGGGCAAATCGCAGATGCCAGACGCCCATTCAGCAGACTTCACAATCCCGTCCTGATCTCCCATCAAGTAGGCGCGGAACGCATCAAACCCGACAGCGTATTTTGCCAAGAACGCCATGTCGTGAAGGTCTCGAGATCAGATCTCATACGCTAACGCCAAAAGCAGTGCCGCATCGGTGGAAGACCTAGGCGCGAGCCACTGTGCATCAACCTCTTCCATCAAATCCGACCTGAGCGGTGATATGTTGACGAACTGCACTCCGGCCTGCCCCGCTGCATGCAACCCGTCCCGGTGGACATGTCGACCCGTGCCGCCCGGTGATATCTGACCGTTCTTTAAGGGGAACCCACCAAATGCGACAAAGAGCTCGCAATCTGTGGCAATCGTCTCCCACCCTGTCATAGTATCAAGGTGCCCATGAAAAGTGCCCAAAACATGAGGCACAATCGTCTGGGCGTCACCAAAGCTATAGCCACCAACGGAATTCGTGAAGCCACCGATACAATTTAGAAAACGTTTGAGTTGGCTTTGTGCATGGTGAAACCTACCGGCACTTGCCCATCCGTAGGAGCCTGCGTAAATAGCCTCGTTGCCATGCTCACGTATGACGCGTTGAAGTTCCTGCACGAAAAGACGGTAGGCGTTGGACCAACTCACCTCTACAAATTGTTCCTTGCCCCGCCCTTTGTCCAACCAAAGGCGTCCTTTTTGCACATGCCTCTTGAGAACGAAGAAAGGGCCACCCGAAGGTGACCCTCTTTGACTTATGCTTCTGCCTTCTCCTTCACTGGATCCGCGACCCGCATCACCGTCAGCCCTTTCGCTTCGGCCTTCTGCCCGAGGTTCAGCGCAACCCCGTTACCGCCGAAGAGAACAACTCCCGTCGCGGCGAACTTATCGTCCAGCATCTCGTCGTTGCACTTGAACGGTGCTGCACGTCCATGTGCAGACCAGCGCGGATCAAAGCGCGCCTGGTTGATGCCCCGCGCGCGTGCCCACCGGGCCGCAATCATCTCCGCTCCATGCTTGCCGCCTTTGTGGCAGATGAAGATATCCTGGTTGCGGTTTTGTTTGATCCGGTCCCGAACCTTATCGAGGGTTCGGAAGATGACGTCGATGTCGGTCCAGCCCGTCGCTCCCGAGACAATCAGAGGAACGCCTTCGACTTTTGACTTGGCGGCCGTCTCACGATCATGCTGTTCCAGAAGTTGCTTGGCTTCGAAGACGGCTCCCGTCTCTTGCGCCCGAACGCTGGCCCGCGATCCCGCTGCTGGGATGAAAGCATTGCCGGTCTCTACCTCATAGCACTCTGCAGCTGCCTCCCCCATCGTCTCGATGGCATCCACGATCTCGCGCAAGTGCACGAAGCGCGCTTGCGCCTCTTCCAGTGCGGTCTCGGCGATTTCTGATCCGTCGTGACATTTTGCCAACGCACCGATCTTGTCAGCTGTGCGGTCGAATTCCTTACCGAGAGCAACCTTGCGGCGCTGCAGGATTGTTGCCAACCCGTGCGCGAGAGGTTCGATCTCTCCTTCAAGTCCGGTATTCCGCAATTGCCCGAGCAGGGTCTCAAATGCTTCGCGAATGATGCAATCTTTCAGGATATCGTCCTGCGGGATTGGCAAGTGTGCATCTTTCTCCGTCAGGCCGAAGAGTTCGATTGTCTCGTATGTTGTCGCTTGATCGTAGGCCATGTGTTCATCTCCAATGTTTGAGTTTGAGGGCCACCACATGCGTGTGGGGGCATGGCCGATTTCTGGTTCACCGAATCTGTCCGGGTCAGGGACGGCGCAGCCGCCAGCTTGCTGGGCGCAAAAGTTTTCCAAGTGCCGTGCTCACAACCCGCAAAACCTCACGCACAAGACAGACCTCACAAACCGCGCCGCCTTTGCCGAAAAGTTTTGCGATCCTTGAGGCGGGCTGATTCTGTGGCCATCCGGAGGATATGCTTCCATACTCATGTGTGTGTGTTTTGACGCCAGGTTTGCCCGACGCGAGCAGGCAAGCGGTGGGGCCGGACACGCAGGCGGGTGCAGCGGAGGGATCGTTTTGCCCCGCAAAACAGACCAGAGCGAAGGCCGCAAGCGTGGCCGAGACCCGCCGTGCTCGCGAGACGGGCAAACCGGGACCCAAACGCCGACGCCGCGGTAAGGCCGCATGGCCGCATGCGCGACGGACCGCAGGGCCGTTCTCACCTGCGACACGCGAAGCCGAGCTGGGGAGGCCGTTAGGCTATTTCCACGATCCTCCAATTCGTTGCGCATTCAGGCGCAGGCGAAGACCGAAGCAGAAACTCAGCTCAAGGTTGGCCTGCTGCAACAAATGTCTGTATGAGGCATTACATGAAAAACTGGAAATCCATTGATGATCAGCTTGGCCTCCTCAAATCGAGGGGAATGGCGATCAGCGAGCCTATACGAGCAAAGAAGGCGCTTGAACGGTTTGGCTACTACCGACTGAGTGGATATTGGTATCCATTCAAACAAGCTAATGACGACGGAACCATCTCGGACCAATTCATGCCTGACACGCATATGTCAGATGCCGTCGACCTATATGTTTTTGATAAAAAGCTGCGCCTTCTTGCGCTAGATGCTTTGGAACGGATCGAACTGGCCTTGCAGGTCGATATTGCATACAGATTTGGTCGTCGCGACGCCTGCGCGCACCTTAAGCCTCAGCTACTTCAGCAAAAGTTTGTCTTAAATGGACGTTATAAAAGGTGGGAAGAGCGCTATCGAGGCTTTGAAACGCGTTCTGGCAAGGCCGCTTTCGTCAAGCACAACAAACAAGCCTACGGTGAAATGCCGATCTGGGTTGCCGTGCAGATTCTTGATTTTGGGGCGTTGTCACATCTGTTTGAGATGCTGCCGATGGATATTCAAACCAAAATCGCTGGAAAGTATGGAATTTTGAACGGTAAGTTCATGATACAGTGGATGAGGTCGTTTTCTCAGGTGCGAAATGCATCCGCACATCATGAGCGACTTTGGAACAGCCACATCAAAGATCATGCCAGCGTTCCACCGCAACTCATAGAAATTGCACAGACTGACCAGTATCAGGTTTTCCGATATTTTTGCCTGATGAGGTTTTTCCTGAAACAGCTTTGCCCTCAGTCAAAATGGCACATCCGCCTACGCGACCATTTGCATAGCTTCCCCCAACCGATGAACGGCGCAGTCACACTCAAAGATATGGGTGTGGTCGATGGTTGGGAAGAATGGGATCTTTGGAGGGGATGAGGACTGACGCATATCCAAGGGCGAACCCAAGTGCAGAGGCGCCAGTCATATCTGTTACTAGATGTAGGACTAGAAAGTTAAAATAACAATAAGAAATGACATCTTCGGATCAAATTGGATCGGATCGAACGGCATCTCGGCTCATATTATAACTTAGTAACAATGTGGTATGGATATTTCTGCGAAATCGCAACTAGAGGGCGTTCTTGCCGCCTCTAAATCAGACAGGCACAAAAAAAGGGAACCGCGTTGCCGCGGCTCCCTCTGTTTTGTCAGTCGATAGACGTGCTTTGATCAAGCAACCAGTGACAATCCACCACCCGCATCCTGCTCCTGATCCCCGCTTTGCACGAACGGAATGATCGAGAACGTCTGGCCGCCGCGCTGGTCTTCGTTCTGCACGGCGTTGACGCGCAAATCGCCATCTGGCGTGTTGATCAACAGCGAGACGTAGTCATGACCCGTCCGGTTGCTCTTGGCCATCCAGGCGGAGCCAACGCGGATCGGCTTGCCTTTTGGAGAGCTGACCTCGATCCGGTAATCTGGATGGGTGTCTTCCGTCTTGTAGTCATTCTCGATCAGCATGAAATCCAGATCGAACATCATGTTGGCGATGTAGCCCGCGAATGCGTTGTCGGCGTCCATTGCGGTCAATTCACCCGAGATGGAGCCTGACTTCATCGTCCCATTGGAGACCAGCGGGATGATCTCGAAGTCTTCGCTTTTGGCTTTACGCGCTTCCTGCGTTTGGACCGCGTTGACGCGGAAGGGCCCGAGGCCGACGTCCAGCTGCATTGAGATGTAGGGATTTCCGCTGGTATTGCCGGTTTCATTCCAGGCCGTGCCGATGCGAACCTTGCGGCCAGATTTGTTGACCGCTGTGACATCATAGTCCGGGCTGCGCTCTGACATCTTTGCGCGGGTTTCCAACTGGATCGCGATGTCGAACTTGGTGTTGTGGATGCTGCCGGTGAAGACTGCGGCTGCGGTATCGGCGTTTTTGTTAAGGGTTCCTGCGAACATGAGACTTATCCTTCTTGGGTTATCGGGGCCGGGCCTTTGCCAAACCATCCGAGATTGCTTTTCGACCCCTTGTGGGATCACAAAACAGAAAGCCTGCTTTCCCCTTTCTCCCGACCTCTCAGACAATGCAGCGCCGTAATTGGACGCACGTCGCCTCACCACACGCATAACCCATTCTTTGCCCAATGATCAGTTGGGAGGTTCTAGGCAACACGAACGGACAGGAAGAAGTCCTCTTCCTGACCATTCAGACGGCACCCACTTCGGTCCGTCAGACCAATGGCACTGCCATTCGGCTCAAAGATGATCAGGTACTGGCCCAAAATATCCTTGCGAACCCAATACCCCTCGTTTGACCAGTGAACGGACTGGCCTGCGTCCACTGCGGTTTTGATGTCTGCGATGTTCATGTGTGTCTCCATCTAGATTGAGGAATGCCTGCCGCGCACCCGTCTGTTTGGGCGGGTGCTTGTTTTGATGCGTTTGAGGAATTGTGATTACAGCCAGAGTTGTGAGTCAGGCTGCGTTGCGGACACCCGCTTGCCCATCGCCAACGATCCGCGTCAGGATCGCTTCCGCATCGACACCCACCCCGTGCGGGACAAAGACCCGCAATTGAAAGGCGATGATCTCAGTAAAACACCCGAGAGCTTTGAGACCTTCGATCGCACCCTTGTCCACCCCGTTGATTTCCAACCGCACATCACCGGCAACGCGGCGGCGCGTCAGCGTCAGGCCGCGGCCCAGGTCGACGGGCGCTGTCGTGCCGAGGGCAGCCGTCAGCATTTGGCTTGGCGTCGCAGGCGTCCCAGTCATGAACCGCGCCCGCAGTGCTGCAGCGCCCTCTTCGCTGAGTGTGCGACCAATCATGCTCGCACAGCCTTCGGGCGTGACGCGATAGATGCGCTCGTTGCTGGTCGGGATATTTTTCCAGATCGGCAGCAACAGACCTGTGAGCAGATAGAGCTTGGTCGTGGTGGTTTTGGGCAAGCTGTCGGCTTCCTCGTCCCACAGCCGGATGAACTCTGATTGCTCAATGGTTTCCCAAGCCGAGGCTTCAAACTTGCTTTCCTCGAGATAGGATTTGCCAGTTGGCCGGACGACCTTGCGCATCAGGGTGACAATGTCTTCGTCATACATCTGCATCGGGCGTTTCGAGAGCATCCCCATCCGCCCGGACGCCCGATTGACCATCGGAGTTTTGTCGAAGTTGTTACCAAGAGCCGCCTCTGCAAACGCAATGTGAACCGGATCCGTGACTTCCAATCCGATAATCCGAGTCACTGCACCTGATTGCGGGCAGGTCCAAAGATCCTCTGCCGAGACTTGTTTGATCCTTTCGCCCCGTAGCGTTTCCACCCCAAGATCTAGCGTACCCGCGTCCCGCGCCCGCTCGGTTTGATCCGCTATGCGCCGCATGAACTCCGCAAAGAGCGCATTTTGCATGTGGATTGGCAAGGCCAACACGCGATTGAGAAACCGCTGGATCGGCGGCAATTCTTCGAGCAGCACGCCGTCCTTGTCGATAAGGCGCAGCGCCGTCCAGTCGGCGAAGGTCTCATAGCCCATCGCTTCTGCCCGCCCCGCAGCAAGATCAGCGTAATATCCCCGCAGCGCAGAGCGCGCGATGGGACTTTCGAGATTGTCCTCCTCGCGGAACATGCCTTGAGAGCCGGTCTCGCGCTGGCCTTTGGTGAGCGCCCCAAGCTGATCAAGCCGCTTGCTGATCGTCGACGTGAAGCGCTTCTCGCCATGCACGTCCGAGGTGCACACCCGAAAGAACGGCGCGCTGACTTGGGCCGAACGATGTGTGCGCCCAAGTCCTTGGATCGCCGCATCTGCGCGCCAGCCCGGTTCCAGTAGGTAATGACGACGCCGCTTCTGGTTCTTGGCCGTTTGCGCCGCATGATAGGATCGCCCTGTGCCGCCGGCATCCGAGAAGATCAGGATGTTCTTGTCGCCATCCATAAAGGCTTGGGTTTCAGACGAATTGCTGCTGGCCGCGCGTTTTTCTATGAAGAGCGCACCATCGCTGGATTTGAGCGGACGGATGGAACGACCCGTCACTTCCGCTACCGCCTCATCACCGAACGCCCAGAGGATTTGATCCAGCGCGGCGGGGATCGGGGCCAACGCCATCGAATCCATCATCGCCTCATCGCGCAGCGCCAGCGCTTCGCGGGAAACAACCAAGGCCCCTGTAGCATCGCGCAGCGGTTCTGCGGCGATGTTGCCATCCATCTCGACCAGCTTCTGGGTGTGGATTGGAAAGGCCTGTTCGAGATAGCCGAGCACATAGTCACGCGGTGTAAGCGCCCCCTCGACCAGTTCATCGTCGGGGTCCATTATCTCCAACCGACGCTTCAGGAGGCTTTCGCCCGTAGAGACCACTTGGATGACGCAGGCATAGCCATCGGACATGTCTTGCTGAATGGCGCTGACAATCGACGGGGCTTTCATGCCCATCAGCAGATGATTGAAGAAGCGCTGCTTTGTGCTCTCGAACCGTGACTTGGCGGAAGCTTTTGCGGCAGAGGCATTTGTCTCGCCCGATGCGTCATTGACGCCGGTCGCGGTCAATGCGGCTTCCAGATTGTGATGGATGGTGCGAAACGCACCCGCATAGGCATCATAGATCTCCGTTTGTGCGGGTGTCAGCGCATGTTCCAGTACGTCGTATTCAACACCGTCAAAGCTCAGGGCCCGCGCCGTGTAAAACCCAAGCGTTTTGAGATCGCGGGCAACTACTTCCATGGCCGCCACACCGCCCGCCTCCATCGCAGAGACAAAGCTCTCGCGGCTGGGGAAGGGGTATTCATTTCCTTGGCCCCAGAGCCCGAGGCGAGAAGCATAGGCGAGATTGTGGACAGATGTCGCCCCCGTCGCAGAGACATAGAAGACGCGGGCGCGAGGGGTGGCGAGTTGTAGGCGCAGACCGGCCAGACCCTGCTGGGACGGCTTTGCACCCCTGCCCTGCTCGGATCCGGCCGCATTCTGCATCGCGTGCGCCTCGTCGAAAGCCAGGACGCCGTCGAAGTCATCCCCCATCCACTCCAGAAGTTGGTTCAGACGTGTGGTTCCGCATTTGCCGGCTGAGCGGAGCGTTGCATAGGTCACAAACATAATACCGTCGCCCATAGTGACGGATTGATCGGGTTTCCATTTCGAGAGAGGCTGAATATCTGCGGGCGAGCCGCCGAGGTCGGTCCAATCCCGCACTGCGTCTTCAATCAGGGTGGCGGATTTGGACACCCATACCGCTTTGCGCCGCCCAGAAAGCCAATTGACCAGAATAAGCCCCGCGCACTCGCGCCCCTTACCGCAGCCAGTGCCGTCCCCCAGAAAATATCCCAAGCGATAAGCCCGCGCATCCCCATCCTCGTCGCTGCGCAGCATTTTGGTCTGGTCGTCATCGATGGTGAACTTGCCCGGTAGATCGCGCGCGTGGGCGTCATTGGCCATGATGATGGTTTCAAGCTGGGCCTCGGAGAGGTGACCCTCGGCAATCAAGCGGTTGGGCAGGCGCAGTCCTTCAGCGGCGTGCAGTGATGGCACCGGCGGCGCAACAGACGCCATCGCAATGCTTTCGACCAGCGGCGTCGGATGCTCCTGCGCACCAGCAATATCGATCCGCTGCGGGCGATACCGGGCATAGATCTCGGAGATGGGGGTGTTTTCTCGCGGCGTCTCGAACGTGGTGAACGACAGCGGTGTTGCCGCGTGTTTAGGTGTTTTGGCGACAGCGGCCCTTGTTTTAGTGGGCTTGCGTCCTGTGGAGTGCTCAGAACGCGTTAGAAGTCCGTGAACATGCTTTGGGCGTTGTGCCGTCGCGGGCGCTTTAATCGGGCGCGTCGCGGCGATCTCGTCCACGATGCTAATTGCTGCGTCGAGATCGTCAACCGATACACGGATCATCTCATGCTCGTCCTGGACCTTATCGAAGACCATGAGCTGCGTATCAACGCTGGTGCCGAGCTTGCGATAGACATGACCGGGCATGGTCAGGGCCAGGCGCGGCGTGAGAGTTCCCATCGCACGCGCCCAATGTGCTGCGTCTCGCTCGAGGGTGAAGCCCATCGGCATGATCGCAACAAGGCGCCCGCCGGGTGCCAGTCGTTTGGCAGCCCCGATGAGGTGCTTTGCTGCGATGTGCTTGTCACGAGAGCGATCGACCGAAGACGCAAAGGGCGGGTTCATCACAACAACGCTGGGGGCTGTTGGTGAGGTCAGCAGATCATCGATATGTTCGGCGTCATGCGCAGTCGCCTCTCCGTCGAACACCGCATCGAGCAGACGTTGGCGAAACGGATCGACTTCGTTGAGTAGGAGCTTGGCCCCTGCCCGCTTGGCAAAACCCGCCAATGCGCCGGTTCCCGCAGAGGGTTCCAGCACAGTCTCACCGTTGCGGATCGCTCCCGCGCGCACGGCGAGGGCGGCGTAAGGCAGTGGGGTAGAGAACTGTTGCAGGCGGATTTGCTGCTCGGAGCGGCGGGTTTCGGTCAAAAGCCGCATGGCGAGAGGCTTGGCGGTGCCAAGCGGATCAAGTCCGTCTCCATGGTTCGAAAGTGCTAGAACCGCAGCCGCTTGCATCATGTCGTAGCCCATACGCCAATTCCATGCACCGCTTGCGTCACTGCCCCCAAAGGTGTCGCGCATTATCTTCGAGAGGAAGGAGCTGCGCAGAGGATCCCGCGCGATCTCGGCGGCGATCAGCGACAGGGCGGATTTGAGCTGGGCATTTGATGGGGATTGATTGGGGTGCTTCGGTTTGGGATGGGCCATGGTGTCTGTCCTTTGTGATCCGGTTTGAGGTTCACAGGACAAAAAGTCCCCTTTCCCTTTCGGGAACGAGAGCAAGTTGTAAAGGCTAGGTTCGTTTGGACAGCTTCAATCTTCCGGCCACCCGAAGCTGTTGTACGCCGCGCAAAATCGCATCGGTGAAAGCAGGGCTGAAAGACCCGCGAGGCGAGCGATCCTCAATTGTATATGAGGCCTCTAAAACATCAGCGTTTAACTCATCCAGGATGACCCAGAGGGATAGATTACTGTCGAGCCGTGCGCGGCGAGCCTCCGTTTCGGGTATTTCCAGCGCTGTTGGGCCTTGATCTGGCGATTTACTGGTGATCGGCGCTATGAACATCACATGGTGACCTGCCTCGTTGGCGACAACAATCACCACGCAGCTTGGTCGCTTTTTGCGACCCTCAGTTTCGCCGCGATCGGCCTGCCATTTCCAAAGATAGTGATAGTCAAAAACCTGCCCTGCGGCCGGAAAATCAGCGGTCACGGAAATGATCCTCGATGCCCTTGTCCAAGAGGGTCCCCAGATCTTCAGGCATATCCGTCACATCCATCGCAACCTGCGTGCCTCGTCCAGTCGTAAGGGCTTCGAACCGCTCCATCGACATGACCACAAAGCGAGGCTTACGGTGCTTTGTAATCGCAACGGGAGCGACAGCCGCCGCTTCAAAAAGATCACCTGTGTTGCGGGTCAGGTCACCGGCTGGAAACTGTTTCATGCTATCGCTCCTATTATCTGCCTTATTCAGAATATACAGATTATCTTGATATTCTGCAAGGGGCACAAAAGTTCCGAAGTCACTAAGCGCTCTTCCCCGCAAAAAACTCCGCCAGCACCGCGCTCCCCTCGGCAATTTCGCGAATGATGAGCTCCGATCCCGCCAATGACGCCTTTGAGAGCCGGACAAGGCTGCCGGTTTCCTCAATACGGTAGCAGCGACGTTTTTGCCGCCCGCGCTTGTAATGGGTCGCTGTGACGATCTGGCAAGTGCTGCCATCGCTGAGTGTCACAGGGGCAACCAGTTTGATCTTGTCGCCCTCTGCATAGTCAGGGATCGCCGCCCAGTCCCGACACCGCTGGCGCCAAGCGTGCGCATAGCTGTCGGGGTCTTTCAGCTCTGAAAGTAGATTAAGAATGCTCAGCGGTGCACGGGACTCGCGGGGACCGGCGCTTTCCTCCATATCCTTGTAGCCCCAGCACCCGTCGTCCGTGCGCGTCAGAAACACCGCGCCGAAGGTGAATGACCCATCATCGTCAATCATGTAAGTCCGGTCTTCCAAAGCCGTGCCATCGAGGCTCTCAACCTTCGCCGCCGCATACCATGTCGAGCCAACCTTTCTGGCTTTGACCAATGTTGTGCGGCGCGTATCCGTCTCAAACGTACAAAGGCGTGTGATTTCTGCCTTCTCATCAGCGTAGGTCTGAACCCGCCGGTCGGTGTAGAAGAGCCAGCCCATTACGCCGCCCTCCGGTCTTCAAGTTCCATCAGCGCATCGAGCGGCACCCGATACGGTTGCATCGCATCGAAGTCCTCACAGTTGCCGCAGTTCTGAACAATTGCGAAGGTGTCGCAAGCGTCCTTCAGGATCACCCGAAACCGCCCGCCCAGACCGGAGGGCACCTCATAGGTCCCACCAATCAGGAAGTCGGACGCACGGCGTACGAAGACGCGGATAGAATGGCCGTCGGTTGCCAGCCGAATGGCCCCCTGCCCGTGATCAATAAGCGTTTGCACGTCATCCAGAATGTCTGTGTAGAACTGCCCCGTAAGATCACGGAACGCCATTTGGCGCTGTGCCATCCAGTCACTGTCCCGAAACGGGTTGATGCCGTTTGCGAAGGCAAAGCTGGGATCCGACTGCTCGGTCGTGACAATGCGGGTGGTGGAGCCATCAATGCCATTAGAGCGCAGATGTACGCCGTTCCCAACGATGAGGATCAAGGCGGGTTTGTCAATGGGCCCATTCCAATTGGGCAGGAAGGTTGAACAGGAGCGTGCATGCGTGATTTGCGCCGCAACAGCGGACGAGGAGAACTTGAGAATAGCCATGGGGATGTCTTTCATAAACGGCGGTCTAAGCCGCGTGTTTCAAAGAATTGTTGGAGGAGTAAGTTCGACCCGCGTTTGGTTGTTCCCAAGCGCGGGTCGCCATCTGGATCAGGCGGCTTTTGCTTGGACCGCCTGGGCCTGCGCTGCGTCTTCCACCGCATCGACCACCAAGCTGCCGCCACCGGTCGTCTGCATCATCGGCGGACACCAGGCTGCGACCGCTGCATGTTGGGCCTCTGTCAGCGTCGCAAACGGTTCGGCAAAGAGCTTGTCGCAGAAGGCAACGATCTCCTTTTTGCTCATCGAGGCTAGTGTCACCGCCTCTTGTGCGAGCCCCAGCTCCTCGCCGAGGATTTTGAGCAACCACGCCTTCTTGAAACGGTTGAACAGCGCCGCGTTCGGCGTCCAATGGGCGCGGATATTCGCTCGAGCCGGCGTGCCTCCTCAAGCTCACCGGATGTCCTTAGCTCTCGGTGTCGCCACCACGACCGAGCTTCTGCGCGCAGCACGCGCAATACTTCTGTTTGCATGGGATGTTCCTTGTCCGGACAGACAGGTTGGAAACCAACCCGAACCCGGAAGGGAACTTCACAAAGGCCCCTTCCGGCAGTCCCAAAACAAGAAGGAAACTTTTACTTTTCAGCAGCGCTAGATCTGAACCGAACTGACCTTATCCAAAACAACAACGGGGCAACTATGATGATATCCTTGATGCTGCCATTGAAGTTTGGTGCTTCGTAGAGCGGCAGAAATGAGTTCAGACTGAGTGATTTTGTGTTTTTGGAGGTTCGCGAGGTTTTTAGCCCTTCCTCGAGATATTTTTCACCTATCTCATTGATAAATATGTATTTATGTCAATACGAGCGATTGATACAAGGCATTTTGGATTGCGATGAGCGTGTAGATATCCAAGGTTACCATTCAGGGGTGTGAACAGTTAGGATTATACAAAACTACAACAGAACTTTTTATCCAGGTTAGGGTTCCCGCACTTAAGCGATCGACAGCGGAAGCACCTGCTCCTTCAAAGCAAATTTTGTGCGCAACCAATATTGGTTTTTGTTGCTTTGCAAGAAGACGACCGGCTTTGTACTGGCTATCTCTGCACACTGAAGGAAGGGTAAAGGTTTCCAGTTAGCATTAGCGAAATATGAGAGTTTCGATAATGTTTGAATGATACTCGCGCATAGTGATGTTCGCCCAATGTGCGGCCAAGGTGTTCACTGCCGAGCTCAGATAGAGTTATGGAAATGCGCAACCTTTCTGCGTTAAAACCATTCTTGGCAGGCTTCAGGTTTTTTCTCTTCAACGTGACTTGCTCCATTCATCAGTGGTGCGAACGACTGGCCGAAACTAAAGGGTAAGCAAAACTTCAACTTGGTCATTCCTTCTAAGTGTCCACCGCGGTGGACGTTATGCGATTATGCTTTCAGTTTTGGACAACCTGTCGAGCAAGACAGCTGGGTTGAACTGCTGAACTCTTTTGCCAAGCGTTATGCTATGGAAATAGGCTCCGAAGTCTCTGATATGTTTTCCTAGCTGAAGTATGATGAAGATGGCGCTTGACGCTTTTTCTGTGCCTACGGCGGTCTTGGCTTTGTCGAACGTGTTAGCGTGAATACCCATCATTGGAGCAAGGGTGCGCGCATGGTTTTCGATGTCGACCCAGCTATGGAGCCTATTCGTTGAGAACGATATTGCCTGATCACATATCGAAATAAGTTTTTGAATTGCTGGTGGCTCGTTAGTTAGTTTGTCTTCTAAATCTTTTTGTTCTTTTATAGACCTAGATTGGTGCCGGACAATTTGACCGTCATTGGCGGGCAGTTTGATCGTTTCCGGAGCGTCCACCGCGGTGGACATACCGATATTTTCCGCGTCAACTTCGGTCAATAGATTGCGATATTCTACAATCGTGAGCTTTCTCCGAAGTGTTTTACGAACTTCGGAGACTAAGCCGTTACCAGGATCGTGTTCTTCCAAGCAGGCGAGTCTTGTCAGTATTTGCTTGCGAAGGAAAATACGATCGCGACGGTTGTTTTCCATTTCTTTAGCGACGGACAACAGCTCGCTGGCGCGTTCCAATAACGGAGTGAGAGAAAGGCCATAACTGATGGAATGACCATCTGATGACCTGACACGGTAGCGTTTCCGGTTTGGACTGTCGTGGCGCTTCATAAAGCCGAGTTCGACAAAGCGATCGATATGCCTGCGAAGCGTCCTTTCATCGATGCCACCGACACGCCGGCAGATTTCGTTGTTGGAAGCAAACACGGTATCTCCGTGACCTGGTCTAAGGAAACTGAGCATTGCTTGAAGTGTTTGGATATGTCCGGGGCGTAGTTCAAACATGCTACGAGAGTCTCTGAGGGCCCTGAAGATTGCCCAGATATCAGTCTCTTGATGTGTTTGCGAACTGGACGCTGGACCAGCGGGGGTGCTTTTGATTGAGAGTTTTGTGAATGCCATGATTTATGAACGACGACCGTTTGGCCCACAATTTCCCCGTCTTGTCCCGCGTTTCAGAGCGCAACAAGGCAATAAAAAGACGTCCACCGAATCGGTGACTCTTGACCGTTGTATTGGAGGTTGCTACATCAAAGGTGCAAAACTACTGATGAGGGCTCTCCGAGGGAAACTTTGGGGGGCTCTTTTCTTTCTGGTCTTCGTATTTCTCCTCTGCTCGTGTTTCTAATTTTGACTGGGATCAGGATCCCGAGTCTCTCTCACTCTGCCACTGGTCGAAAAGCTGCAGAAGCGTTGTCTCTGCACGATCTTCTAGCCACTGGCCGAATTCCGGGTTGTCCTTGCGGGCAATTTTGATGGCAATCGATTTGCCATCAACTGCAAGCGTCGCTAGTGGGCTGCCGTTCTCATCTTTCACTACGGTCGTCAGGCCCTTAGGAGTTGGCTTCACAGCGGGTTTTATCTTTTTGGCGCAGGCAGCGTACACCGCTTGAAACTTCTCTGAACTTGGTGTCTCGATGGGTAGTTCGTTGATCGTTTCCGTTGCGATATCAATAAGTTGCACCTGATTGGCGAGTGCAGCCAACTCTCCCCACTGTCGCCTACCAACTCCGTGAGCGGGCCCAACCATGCGAACAAGCTCGTCAGGTAACTGCTCGATGACAACGCGATGGTTCGAAACTCCTTGTCGAGTCAGTCCCAATGCGTCCTGTATAATGCTGGGTTTGTAACCGGCCTCGTGCATCTCTTTGATAAAAAGAGATTTTTCGATAAAAGAAGGGTCAAGGCGAAGGTTGTTCTCTTGGCCTTGTGCGATCAATGAGGCATCGTCGTCCAGTGTACGGACAATTGCCTTCACTGATCCGCCTATTTTTCGAATTGCCGCAAGCCTACGCCGACCATAAACGATGCGGTAGCGATCATGTTGATCCGAGGGACGGACCATGATTGGTACCTGTTGACCATGTTTTCGTATGCTCTCGGTGAGTTCGTCAATGCTGCTGTCTTCCAAAACTAGCCGGTCGCGCAATCCATCCATGTCGATCTGATCAGGCTCAATGTCACGAATGGAATTGGCTGTGATTTCACGCAGAGAGTCACGAAGCCCACCGACAGAACCGGGCAGTTTTGAAGGTTTTACCGGGGCAGGGGAGGGAGCTGCGACTTTATCATCTGCCGGGGGTTGGTTGAAAATATTGCGTGCCAT